>CAXTTD010000350.1:0-2418 GCA_964246945.1 uncultured Solirubrobacteraceae bacterium
CCCTCGCGCAGCCGGCGGGCGATCGCCGGCCGGGCGTGCGCGGTCTGCCCGACGAGCCACCGGGCGGCCCCCTCGAGCAGCCACGCCCAGCGCAGCTCGCGGCGGACGGCGACGAGCGGCCGCGCCGGGCCGAAGCGGGGGGCACGGTCGGGCTGGCTCTCGTCGATCACCCGCCGCGCGTAGAGCGCTGCCGCCGAGAGCCGCAGCATCTCCTGGGAGCCGGTGACCCGGTCGCGGGCCCGGTCGCGCAGCGCCGTCGGCGAGAGCACGTGGATCTCCCGGGCGCCGGCCCACCCGCACACGTAGCGCCGGGAGGTGGTCTCGCACACGAGCCATCCGCCCGCGAGCAGCGGATTGGAGAGCGCGAGCTCGACCGGCCGTCCGTGGAGCACCACGGTGATCTCCGCCGGGAGCCGGGGGAACAGCTCGCCGAGTTGCACGCGCACGTGCTCCAGCGAGCGCAGCACCCGCTGCGCGTCGGCCGCGTCCACGGAGGCGTGGCGAGCGCGGAACGACGCCGAGCTCGTCTGCTCCCAGGGCATCGGCGCCGTGGCCCCCGCAGACCCGTCTCACGCGCGACGGGCCCCGCGGGCCGCCGTCAGCTCAGACGAGAACCGGCTGGCGGTCGGCGGCGATCGCGGCGATCGCCTCGGAGGCGCGCTCGAACTCCTCGTCGGAGAGCACCGGGGTGCCCTCGAACGGCAGCTCGCGGGTGAGCTCGAGCCACGAGCGGCAGCCGCCGTACTCCTCGCGGACCTTCACGGTGACCGGGCGCGGGATGCGGTAGGTGCGCAGCAGGATCACGTGCAGCGGGTGGCGGCGCTTCCACGCCAGGCGCTTCTCGGCGTAGTCGGGCGTCCACACGTAGAACGGCGAGAGCGCGTCGACGGCCCGGCGGTCGGTGATCGTGAAGTGCGCGGCCACCTCGGCCCAGGCACGAATGCGGACCCGGTCGGGCTGGGCGAGCATCTCGCCCCGGTGCAGCGCCTCGGGATGCGGCTCGCCGTCGGACCACACGCCCTCCTCGAGGGCACGGGAGAGCTCGGGGCGGTGGGACTCCCGCACGAGATCGGTCCGCTGATGGTCGAACGTCGGGTACAGGAAGAAGCGCTCGTGATCGAGCTTGAAGTGCTTCTCCGGTTCACGGATGCCGCCCTTGCGGAGGGTAAGAAGTTGCTCGCCTTCAGCGAGCGCCCGCACGGTGACGGCCCATTCTTTAAAAGCAATCGGCATAGGAAAAATGAGGGGGAGACGGCTTTGTCGGATGTGAGCGTCCCGGTGCGGGGCTCGCAGATGCAGACGAGCATCGGGACGCTCGGCATTCTACGTCAGGAACCCCTCAATCACCAAATTTCCCTGGAAAATGAGGGGAGAATGCCCATTCCGGACGGTCTGAAGCTACAGCGCCGTAAGCGTGCGTCAGAGCGTCGTGTCGGCGAGCGCCTGGAGCGCCTCGATGACCGCCGAGGTGTCGTCATCCCCAAGGCCGCGCGCGGTGCCGGCGACGAGCATCTCGTGGGCGAACGCGCCGCTCGCGAACGGGACCCCGAGCCGCTGGCTCTCCTGCAGGCACAGCGTCACGTCCTTGAGCATGTGGGCGAGCTTGAATCGCGGCGCGTAGTCGTGCTCGCGCATCTGGGGACCGTTGATCTCAAGCGACCGCGAGGCGGCGGTGCCACCGGCCATCGCCTCCACGAGCGCATCGAGGTCCGCGCCGGCCCGCTTGGCGATCAGCATCGCCTGGCCGGCGACGATCGTGTTGGCGGCGCCGACGGTGTTGCTGATCACCTTGACGAGCTGGCCCTGGCCCGGCCCCCCGCAGTGGACGAGAAGGCTGCCCATCGCCTCGAGCGCCGGCGTGATCGCCGCTAGCTGCTCGTCGGTGGCGCCGATCATGAACGTGAGCGTGCCGTCCTGGGCGCCGGCCTTGCCGCCGGTCACCGGCGCGTCGACGAGCCCGAAGCCGCGGTCGGCGAGCGCCTCGCCGATGGCCAGCGTGTCGGTGGGGCCGATCGTCGAGCAGTCGACGAACAGCGTGCCCGCGGCGGCCCGGGTGGCGCCGCCGGCCTGCCCGAGCAGCACCTCGCGCACCTGGGGGCCGTCGACGACCATCGTGAACACGAGCTCGGCGTCCGCGGCGGCATCGGCGGGAGTCGAGGCGGCGCGGGCGCCGTGCTCGGCGGCGAGCGCCTCCGCGGTCGCGGTGGTGCGGTTCCAGACGGTGAGCTCGTGGCCGGCGCCGGCGAGATGGGCGGCCATCCGGGATCCCATGATCCCGAGGCCGAGGAAGGCGATCTTGGTCATGGACGCGATGATGACAGCGCGGCCCGAACCCCCCTTCCGGCAGGACCGGGCCTCGCTGCGGTGGGCGACGCCGCCCCCCGGCGCGGGCGGCCCGCCGAGGCGGGGGGGCCCCCC
>CAXTTD010000350.1:2428-4054 GCA_964246945.1 uncultured Solirubrobacteraceae bacterium
GCCGGCCCGCGGGCCCCCACCCCCGCGGCGGCGCGCCCGGGGCGGGGGGGGGGGGGGGGCGGCCGCCGGGGGCCGGGGGCGGCACTCCTAGGCGGCGAGCCCGAGCTCCTCGGTCTCCTCGGTCTCCGCGAGATGCTGGTGGGAGGGGCAGTAGCCGTTATGGGCGAGCGGGATGCGCTGGCACGGGGTGCCCTTGCGGGTGCTCGCCCGGCACTGCAGCGGGTTGCCGTCGAGGTCGAAACCGTTCTGGGGGCGGCTGCGCAGGTACTCGTCGGCGAACGCCAGGTAGCGCTCGACAACGTGCAGCACCCGGGGCTGGGCGCTCATCGGGAAGTACGCCCGGATGTCGTGGAACAGCGTCTTCGCCGGGTGCGCGAAGTAATGACGGTCGTTCGCGAGGCGTTCGACCGACCGCTCGCAGGCATGCAGCACCCGCTCGTGGTTGGCGTGGATGCACTCGGCGTGCGGGTCCTCGAGGATCTCGGTTGCGATCTCCCGGTAGATCGCCCGGCTCACCTGATACATGGCGGGTCTTCTTTCGTCTTCACGGCATCCCGGGTGAGGGGACGCCCAGGCAGTCCCCCGAGTATCGGCCGAACGCGTGAAGCTGCGGGCGCACGGGGTATTAACTGGGCGTTAAGCCGGAAAGAGGCGCGCCGATCCCCGTGCACCGAGGCCTACTAACCTACGGAAGTCGGCGTGGCGGTGCGCCGGTACGCTGCGCGCAGCATGACTTCGGCGCCGTTGCTGTTCACCCACCCCGCGTCGCTCGCCCACGACACCGGCTCCCATCCCGAGTCGGCGGAGCGGATCACCGCCGTCGAGCGGGCGCTCAGCGAAGTGGACTGGTGCGGCTACACGCGGCTGCAGTCGCCGCCGGCGACGCTTGAGGCGCTGCGCGCCGTGCACCCCGGTCGCTACGTCGACGCGATCCGGGAGATCGCCGAGTCCGGCGGCGGCCGGATCGACGCCGACACCGTCATCTCCGCAGGCTCCTTCGTGGCGGCGCGCCGGGCCGCCGGGGGTGCCGTCGAGCTCGTGCGCCAGGTGCTCGCGGGCAGCGCGCCGAGCGGGATCTCGATCCACCGCCCGCCCGGCCACCACGCCGAGCCCGGCCGGCCGATGGGCTTCTGCCTGTTCAACAACGTGGCGGTCGCCGCGCGGTTCGCGCTCGACGAGCTCGGGCTTGAGCGGGTGATGATCGTCGACTACGACGTCCACCACGGCAACGGCACCAACACCGTCTTCCACGCCGACCCGCGGGTGCTGTACGTCTCCGTGCACCAGTCGCCGCTGTATCCGGGGACGGGCCCGCTGGGCGACGTCGGCTCCGGGGACGGCGAGGGGTTCTGCGTGAACCTGCCGGTGGCGCCCGAGTCCGGCGACGCGACGTTCACCGGGATGATCGACGGGGTGGCGGTGCCACTGGCGCGGGCGTTCGCGCCGCAGCTGCTGCTCATCTCCGCCGGGTTCGACGCCGCCGCCGAGGACCCGCTCGCGGAGTGCTCGGTGACCACGGACGGGTTCGCGGCGATGACGGCGTCGCTGCGCGCCGTGGGGGCGGGGCTCGGCGTGCCGGTGCTCGCCGTGCTCGAGGGTGGCTATTCACTTACCGCGCTGCCGGCC
>CAXTTD010000351.1:0-4054 GCA_964246945.1 uncultured Solirubrobacteraceae bacterium
GGGACGCCCGGAGCGCGAGGCGTGCGCGCAGCGCAACCGCGGCCCGCTGCTGGCCGCCGGGGGTCCGCGGGCGCAGGGCCTGCGCCACACCCTGGAGGTGCTGTGCGCGTGCGGCGGGCACAAGGCGCGGGCGGCGCGCGAGCTGCACCTGCACCGCCAGGCGCTCTATCACCGCATCTCCCGGATCGAGGCGCTGCTCGGCGTCGATCTCTCCGACCCGACGCGGCTCACCACACTGCACGTCGCGCTGCGGGCGCTGCCCTACCTCGGCGAGCCCGGCTGAGGGGGTGGGTCGCCGGCTCAGCGCCCCGAGATCAGCGACGCGAGCCGCGCCCGCGGATCGGTGGCGGGGCTCGAGGACGAGCTCTCGCGGCGGTCCGCGGCCCGGTACAGGCCGTAGACGAGCTGGGCGCCGGCGAATCGCAGCGGCTCGGGCTCCCCGCGCCGGGCCCGGCCCGGCCCCCCCCGGGGGCGGTCCGACCCGCGGGGGCCCCCCGCGCGGGGCCGGGCCGCGCACCCACGGCCGCGGGGTTCGCCGCGAGTCCACACCGCACACGAGGTCGACGAGCGCCCGGGCGGCGAGGTTCGAGGCGGCGACGCCCGAGCCGACGTAGCCGTCGGCGCTGCCGAGGCCGCTCGCGAGGTCGAAGCCGACTGTCGGGGTCCAGTCCCGGCGGACCCCGAGCACCCCGCACCACGCCTGGTCGACGCCCACCCCGACGGTGGCCGGGAACATCGCGTGCAGGATCGTCGTCAGCTGATCGATCGTGCGCGACTGAGTGGCGCCGAAGCGGTCGGTGCGCGATCCATAACGGTAGGGCACGCCGCGGCCGCCGAGCGCGATCCGTCCGTCGGCGGTCCGCTGGGCGTACATGTAGGCGTGGGCGAGGTCGCCGAGCAGCTCGGCCCCGTCCCAGCCGATCTGGGCCCAGCGCTCGGGCTCAAGCGGGTCGGTGACGATCATCGCCGAGTTGAGCGGCAGCAGCTCACGCCGCGCGCCCGCGAGGCCCGCGGTGAAGCCCTCGAGGCAGCGCAGCACCACCGGCGCCCGGACGCTGCCCTGGTCGCCTACCGCGCGGCCGGGCTCGATCGCGCGCACGGTGGTGTCCTCATGGATCCGCACCCCGGCGCGTTCCACCGCGCGGGCGAGCCCGGTGACGAGCTTGGCCGGCTGGGCGCGCGCGCAGTGGGGGCTCCACAGCCCCGCGCGGGCGCCCGAGACCCGCAGGCGCGCCTCGAGCTCGCCGGCCGAGAGCGCGACCCGGTCGGCGGGGCCCTGTCCCCAGGCGCGGTCCTCGCGTAGGGCGGCATGCATCCGCGCCTCCTGGGCGGGGCTGCGGGCCACCGACAGGACGCCGGGCTTCACCAGATCGGCGTCGATCGCCTCCGCGGCGCACACCTCGAGGATCTCGTCGATCGTCGTCTGCAGCGCGCGCTGCATGGCGATCACCGACTCGCGCCCGCTCGCCCGCGCCATCGTGGCGCGGGACCCCGCGAAGTGGTCGGAGATCCAGCCGCCGTTGCGCCCGGAGGCGCCGAAGCCCGCGAACTCGCGCTCGAGCACCACGATCTCCGCGTCGGGCCGGGCGCGCGCGAGGTAGTAGGCGGTCCACAGCCCGGTGTACCCGCCGCCCACGATGCATACGTCGGCGGTCTGCTCGCCGACCAGCGGCGGACGCGAGGCGGCCGGCGTCGGGGGGATCCCGATCTCGGAGTACCAGCGGGAGATCGCCCCGTTGCGGCGGGCTCCGGCGTGACGCGGCGGAGACATCGACCCGCCACGATAACCGCGGCGCCGTCATCCAACGCGTCCGGACATCGCCGCCCGCATGCGACACCCCGACACGGCCCGGGGCGCCCGCCAGGTTCGAGAATCTACGTCACGCAGACCGTCGAGACGGGAGGGTCGTGAGATGGCCGGTCAGGGTTCCACGCTGCTGCACTTCGCGCGTAACGGCGACTTTGTCGAGGAGGCGAGCGAGCTGATGGTGCTCGAGCGCGGGGAGGGCGCCTACGTGTTCGACGCCCAGGGCCGGCGCTATGTCGACGGCCTCTCGAGCCTGTTCTGCGCCCAGCTCGGCTACTCCTACGGGGAGGAGATGGCCGCCGCGGCGGCGGCTCAGATGAGCCGGCTCGCGTTCGCGACGCTGTGGGGGCAGGCCCACCCGGCGGCGCTCGAGCTCGCCGAGCGACTCGCCGACATCGCCCCGCCGGGGATCGACCGGGTGTTCTTCACCAGCGGGGGCTCGGAGTCGGTGGAGGCGGCGTGGAAGCTCGTGCGCCAGTACCACGACGCCAACGGCGAGCCGCAGCGGCGCAAGGCAATCGCTCGCCGCAACGCGTACCACGGGGTGACGCTCGGCGCGCTCGCGCTCACCGGCGTCCCCCGTTTCAAGGAGACATTCGACCCGCCGGCGATCGACGTGCGCCACGTCGAGCACACCGGCGCCCTGCGCACCGGTCTCTCCGAGGCGGAGCTGTGCGCGGCTCGGCTGGCCGAGATCGAATCCGTGATCGAGCGCGAGGGCGCGGAGACGATCGCGATGATCATCGCCGAGCCGGTGCAGAACGCAGGCGGCTGCCTGGTGCCGCCGGCGGGCTACTGGCCGGGGCTGCGGCAGATCGCCGACCGTCACGGCATCCTGCTGGTCGCCGACGAGGTGATCACCGGCTTTGGCCGCCTCGGCGAGTGGTTCGGGGTGACCCGGTTCGACGCGGTGCCCGACCTCATCACCACCGCCAAGGGGCTCACCTCCGCGTACCTGCCGATGGGCGCGGTGCTGTGCTCGTCGAAGGTGGCCGCGCCACTGTACGAGGACAAGCGCACGCTGCTGCACGGGATCACCTTCGGTGGCCATCCGACGTGCGCGGCGGTCGCCCTCAAGAACCTCGAGATCTTCGAGCGCGAGGGCGTGTTGGCGAACGTGCGTGACCGCGAGTCCGGTCTGCGTGAGCGCCTCGACGCGTTGCGCGGGCTGCCGATCGTCGGCGATGTGCGCGGCCTCGGTTTCTTCTGGGCGGTGGAGCTCGTGAACGACCAAAGGGACGGGCGCCTGGACGCCGACACCCGCGAGGCCCTGCTGCGCGGCTTCCTGCCGGGACGGCTGCGCGAGGCGGGGCTCATCGCCCGCGCCGACGACCGCGGCGAGGCGGTGCTCCAGATCGCGCCGCCGCTCGTCGCCGACGACACGATCCTCGACGAGATCGTCGATCGGCTGGGGGCGGTGCTCGCGGACGCCGGGGCGTTCCTCGGCCTGCGCTGCGCCGCGGTGGTATGAGCGTCGGGGGGTGCGGATCGCAGGTCTGCTGGCCGGCGGACTGACGATCTTCGCATCGCCCGTGGCCACCGGATGGAACGCAACGCCTTGAGCTTTCCGTCGAGCTTCGCACCCCGCCGTCACCGGCAACGTACCTCGACGCGGGAACAGGCCGTTGAGGGGTGCCGGGAGGGATGACGGAGCTCGATGGGACGGTGGGGCTGGCGGAGAACTACCGTCGGTTTGCCGAGATGGAGGCCGCCGGCAAGTCGCCGCTCTACGAGCAGCTCGCGTACTCGGTGGCGAACGATCGCCAGATCCTGAGGTTCCTGAGAACGGTTCCGGAGGAGAAGCGCCAGCCCAACCTCCTGTTTGCCGCCGCGCGGTTCTTGCTCGGCCCGCCGCCCGATCCGAGGACTCTGCGCGCTCTGGTTGAGGATCGCGCGTCGGAGCTGGCGCGGGTCGTGCGGCAACGACGGACCCAGACCAACGAGGCTGCTCGCTGCGCCGTGTTGCTACCGGCCCTTGCCCAGCTCGAGGGGCCGCTGGCGCTGGTTGAGGTTGGCGCGGCGACCGGCTTGACCCTGTTGCATGACTTCTACAGCTACGACTATGGCGGGCATCTGGTCGCCGGCCGAGATCCAGACGCGCCAACGCTGCGGTGCCGGCCGCGCGGCGCGGTGCCGCCTCCGGACCAGGTGCCGGAGATCATCTGGCGCCGCGGACTGGATGTCAACCCTCTGGACATCACCAATGACGACGATCTGCGGTGGCTGTCCTGCTTGATCTGGCCTAGA
>CAXTTD010000352.1:0-4052 GCA_964246945.1 uncultured Solirubrobacteraceae bacterium
GCGGCGCTCGCGCGCGTCGCACCGGGGGGGGGGCCGCTCGCCGCGGACCCCGAGAGGCGCGCCGACCACCTGCGCGCCCTGCAGACGGCGATCGGTGAGCGCCCGACGCTCGACGCGGCAACCCTGCTCGGCGCGCTGCGCGAGCGCAAGGACGCGGCCGAGCTCGCGCGGCTCGCCGCCTCCGGGGAGGTGGCCGACCGCGCCGTGGAGGCCGCGTTCTCCGCCTGCGCGCCCGGCGTGAGCGAGCGCCAGGTCGCCGAAGCGGTCCAGCGCGCGTTCCGCGAGCATGGCTGCGAACCCGAGTTCGCGATCGTCGGCGCCGGCGAGAACTCGGCGTTCCCCCATCACGCGACCGGCTCGCGAACGCTGCGCGTCGGTGAGCCGGTGCTCCTCGACCTGGGCGCGATCCGCGACGGCTACCACTCCGACATCACCCGCATGGCCTTCCTCGGCGAGCCGGGCCCCCGCTACCGGGAGGTCCACGGGGTCGTCGAGGCCGCCGTGCAGGCCGCACTTGCGGCCACCCGACCCGGCGCCAGCTGCGGCGAGGTCGACGCCGCGGCGCGGCGGGCGATCGCGGCCGCCGGCTACGGCGAGTTCTTCACCCATCGCACCGGCCACGGGCTCGGCCTCTCCGGCCATGAGGGTCCGTACGTGATGGCCGGCTCGGAGGTCGAGCTGGTGGCCGGGATGGTCCACTCGATCGAGCCGGGGATCTACCTGCCCGGCGAGTTCGGGGTGCGCCTGGAGGAGATCGTGCAGGTGACGCGCGACGGCTGCCAGCGCGTCAGCGCGCTGGCGCGTGAGGTCCGCGTCATCGCGAGCTGAGCTGAGCTCCGGGCGGGGCCGGCCGTCGCGGCGGCCATGCGTGCCACCTCGCTGTTGTCCACGGAGTACAAGCCGGGGCGCCCACAGTGGTGCAGATGCGGGTTGCGCAGGAGGGACAAGCCGCGTAGGTTTCCCGCACCTTGGCATCCACGGTCCCTCCCGTCCAGCAGCCCGCGCCCCATGAGAGGTCAGCGCCGGGTAACAAGGGACTGAAGCCCAACGCGCTCGGCTACCTCTCCAACCTGGTGATCGCGATCGCCTCGACGGCGCCCGCGTACAGCCTGGCGGCGACGCTCGGCTTCATCGTCGCCGTCAAGGGGATCGGAGTGCACGCGCCGGCGGTGTTGCTCGTCTCGTTCGTCCCGATCCTGTTCGTCTCCGTCGGCTACCGGTTCTTCAACCTCGCCGATCCCGACGCCGGGACGACGTTCGCCTGGGTGACGCGCGCGTTCGGACCGCAGCTGGGTTGGATCAACGGGTGGGCGATCTTCCTCGCCGACATCATCGTGATGGCCTCGCTGGCGGAGATCGCGGCCAACTACACGTTTCTGTTGGTCGGCTGGCACGGCGGCTCGCACTCCAACCTCGCACTGATCATCGGCTCGGTGATCTGGATCGCCATCATGACCTGGATCTGCTACCGGGGCATCGAGCTGTCGGCGCGGATCCAGACGTTCCTGCTCAGCCTCGAGCTGTTCACCCTCGCGCTGTTCGCGGTCGTCGCGCTGATCAAGGTCTACAGCAACCACCCGACTGGCTCGATCGAGGTCTCGGCGTCGTGGTTCAACCCCTTCAATCTGAGCTTCGGCTCGCTGATCGATGCCGTGCTGCTCGGCATCTTCATCTACTGGGGCTGGGACTCGGGGGTCGCGGTCAACGAGGAGTCGCGCGACCCCACCCGCGGTCCCGGCAAGGCGGCGGTCCTCTCGACGGTGATCCTGCTCGTGATCTACGTGATCGTCGGCGTCGCGGCGCAGTCCTACCGCGGCACGGCGTTCCTCTCGGGCAACTCCGCCGACGTCCTCAACGCCCTCGGCCGCGGCGTTCTGGGCTCAGGCCTGGACAAGCTGCTGATCCTGTGCGTGCTCACCTCGGCATCCGCGTCGACGCAGACGACGATCCTGCCGACGGCGCGCACGACCCTGTCGATGGCGCGCTGGGACGCGATCCCGGAGGCGTTCGGCCGCGTGCACCCACGGTTCATGACGCCGACGTTCTCGACGCTGCTGATGGGCGGCCTCTCGATCCTCTGGACGGTGGCGCTGCTGGCGTTCAACGCCAACCAGGACGTACTCGGGGACACGATCTCGGCACTCGGCTTCTCGGTGGTCTTCTACTACGGCTTCACCGGGCTGGCCTGCGCCGTCTACTACCGCCACGAGCTGCTGAAGAGCGTGCGCAACTTCTTCCTCGCCGGGCTCATACCGGTGATCGGCGGGGTGATGATGGCCTACGTCGGGGTGAGGGCGTTCACCTACTACAACACCGCCGGGAACAACTACTCCAAGGCGCTGTTCGGGATCCAGACGCCGATCCTCGTCGGGATCGGCGGCCTGATCCTGGGCATCGTCCTGATGTTCGCCTCCTGGCCGTTCTTCCCCCGCTTCTTCGGCCGCCGCTGGTTCGAGGCCGCCGACCCGGCAATCCTCGCCGACGACGCCGTCTACGGCCGGCCCGTCGTCAACGCGGTCTCCGACCGACCCGCCGACGACGTATAACGCCCGAGGGCACGCGGCCTCCCAGGACGTGGATGGCGACCTGACCGCTGCGCTGGCGGTCGATCTGGCGATCAACCGGCGCGGCGCCCGCGCCGTCACCGAGATCGACGGCGGTTGGGTACTGCGCCACGCCGCGCTGCCTGACGTGTACCACCTCAACTGCGTGCACCTCAGCGGCCCGCCGGGCGGGCTGGGCGCCGAGCGCCTCGAGGCGCTCGCGGAGCACCGGCTGTCCGGCCTCGGCCACCGGCGGGTGGTGCTCGACGACGCGGCCGGGGCCGAGGCGATGGCGCCCGAGCTGGCCGCCCGCGGTTGGCAGCACGACCGGACGCTGTTCATGGGCCTCGCCGACGATCCGGCGCGGGCGCTGCTCGACCCCCGCGCGCGGGAGATCTCCGCCGCCGAGCTCTCGGCGGTGCAGCGCGCGACGTTCGCCGAGGACCGGGCGCTCACCGCCGAGGGGGCCAAGCTGCCGCGGCGGCTGGCCGACGCCCAGGCGGCGCTGCGGACGGGTACGCGAGCCGTCGGCTTCGGGGCCGGCGACGGCGGTGAGCTCGCCTCAACGGCCACGCTGTTCCTGGACCCCGATGTGGGCGGCCGGCGAGTGGCGCTCATCGACCAGGTAGTGACGCTGCGGGCGCGGCGCGAGCGTGGGTTGGCGAAGGCGACCGTGTCGGCGGCGATCCGCGCCGCGGGCGCCTGGGGCGCGTCGCTGATCGCCCTGCCCGCCGACGCCGACGACTGGCCGCAGCTGATGTACGTCTCGCTCGGTTTTGTCCCGCTCGGGCGCCAGGCGACGTTCACGCGTCGGCGTTCTGGCTGAGGGCGGCGGTAGGCTCATCCGTCCGTTGTCGACCGTTCCCACCTCCGTCCCGTCCAGTGCCTCGCTCCTGCCCGGTCCGTTCCCGGTCGGCGCCTACGCGGCGGGGCTGCGCCGGCGCCTGCGCGACTTCGCCCACGTCGCGCTCGCCGGTGAGGTGTGGGGGCTGCGGATCACCCGGGCCCGGGTCTACTTCGAGCTGCGTGACGGGAACGGGGCACTGCCGTGCGCGATGTGGCGCGATGACTTCGAGGCGCTCGGCATCGCGGTGGCCGACGGCACGCTGGTGGTTGCCGGCGGCGGCTGCGACTACTACACGGGCAGCGCCACCGCCTCGCCGGCGTTCTCGTTCGCGGTGCGCACGCTGCGCGTCGCCGGCGAGGGCGATCTGCTCGCGCAGCTCGATCGGCTGCGCCGGCGCTTCGCCGCGGAGGGGTTGCTCACCCGCCAGCAGGCGCTCGGACGTCCGCTGCTGCCGCGCTGTATCGGGGTGGTGTGCGCGGAGACCGGCAAGGCCCGCGACGACATCCGGGCCGGCCTGGAGCGCCGCGGCTGGGGCGGTCGGCTGGTGTGGGCGTTCGCGCCCGTCCAGGACCGTCGCGCCGCGCCGACGATCACCGGCCGGCTCCGTGACCTCGCCGCCGTGCCCGAGGTCGAGGTCGTGATCGTCGCCCGGGGCGGCGGCG
>CAXTTD010000353.1:0-4045 GCA_964246945.1 uncultured Solirubrobacteraceae bacterium
CCGTCTGCTTCCCAGTCAAAAGCCCCTGACGGGGGAGTCTCATTGGAGGTTCTTTCGCGGAGCGGGCGGCGTTAGCGGATCAGCGGAGGTGTGAAAAAGGTGTGGATTACGCCCCGCATGAGATCGGCGGACCCAATCGGATCTGCCTGCGGGGCGCTCCCGCTGCTGTTGCGGGAGTCCGGGGCGTCCCCGTGAAGGTGTCCGCAGGCCAGCATGGGCGCCCGGGGCGCGCGTAGCCAGGGGTCTGTCTAGCCTAGGTATCGCAGGACAAGGCTTCCGCTTCCCGTAGACGGCCGGAGGGCTGCCAACCATCAACTCGGGTTGATGGCGGCGTCCCAGGCCCGCGGCGCCTAGCGGTTCGGCTTCGCCTTGGGTGTGCTTTGGTGCCCAGGGTGGCCTCTGGTCATCGCGAGAACGGCAGCGGTGAGTCTTCGGCCGCGCGCAGACCCGCCAGATAGACGCGCGCTTGACGCCGGGCAAGCACATCCCAGGGCGCCACGTGGGGGAGTGGCTGGGCAAGCTGGGCTCCAGCGATGATGACGTCTGTCGCCGTCACGTCTGCGCGAAGACTCCCGTCCTCGCGACCCTGGACGAGTACTTCTTCCAGCGCCTCCCGGATCTCCTGCTCCAGCGCTTGGCTTTTGGAGTCGAGGGTCTCCGGTCCGCCGTGCAACGGCAGAACAAGCTCTCGGCGGTGTTTGATTGTCTGCTCGAAGAATCGACTGAGGGCGTCGGATGCGGGAGGCCCGTCGTGCACTGACTCCTGTATCCGGCAGAGGACCCCGTGCAGGGATCGCTCCGTGAGCGCGCGTAGAAGGTCGTTCCTGGTTGGGAAGTGGCGGTAGAGCGTTCCTACCCCCACACCGGCGAGTCGGGCAACCTGCGCCATCGGGACCCTTTCGCCCCGGGTTCGCACAGCGATTGCGGCTGCCTCGAGCAGCTTTTCGCGGTTGAGGAGCGCGTCGCTGCGGAGGCTGCGTCTCGCGGGTGTGGGGATGCGTGCCATGGCCGGGGGTCAGACCATGAAGTTGCCGCCGTCGACGTTGAGCGTTTGGCCGCTCACGAAGTCAGCGTCCGGCGAGGCGAGGAAGAAGACCGGACCGACGAGGTCCTCTGCAGTCTCCGCCCGCGCGATCGCCCGGCCTTTGATCTGCGCTTCAAGCAGCTCCGGAGGGAAGTGCTCAGCGACCGCGGGGGTGACGGTAAGCCCCGGGGTGATGGCGTTGACCGTGATCCCGTACTCCCCGACTTCCCGGGCCAGTGACCGGGAGAAGCCGATGATTCCGGCCTTGGCCGCGACGTAGTGCAGTTGGCCACGCGTTCCGTCAAGGACCGAGCCGGAGGAGAAGTTGACGACCCGGCCCCAGCCGCCGTCCTTCATCAGCGGCAGCAACGCGTGCGTGGTCAGGAAGGACCCGGTCAGGTTGATGTCGATCACCTTTTGCCAGTCGGCGAGCTCCATCTCCTCGAACGTGAGGAAGGGGAAGAACCCGGCGCAGTTGATGAGGACATCAAGGCGCCCAAAGCGCTCGCGGCACAGCTCGGCGAGCTGCGCGACCTCCTCGGCGGAGGAGATGTCGGCCACTGCCGTCACCAGCCGATCAGTGTCCTGTTCGGCGGCCAGTCGCTCTAATCCTTTGGCCACCGCGTCGGTGGCTAGCACGCTGTCGCCGTTGGCGAGAAAGCGGGCGGCGAGGGCGCTGCCGACGCCGCCGCCGGCGCCCGTGATGAGGACGATCCGTTCCGTTTGCATGGTGTGTCTCCGATCTGCTTCTGTTAGCTGGATTGGCTTCTGTTAGCTGGATTGCGGGGGGTCAGGCCCGGGCGGCGGCTGTTGCCTGCAGCGCCGGGTAGTCCGTGTAGCCGTGCTCATCGCCGCCGTAGAACGTCGATGGGTCTGCTTCGTTGAGCGGCGCGTCGTGCTTGATGCGCTCGACGAGGTCGGGGTTGGCCAGGGCCATGCGCCCGAGGCTGATGACATCGGCCATGCCGTCGTCGAGGTCGCGGACGCGTGTTGCGATGTCCGCGCCGCCCCGGTTGAGGACAAGCGCGGTTGGCCAAGCGGCGCGGGTCGCGCGCAGCAGGTCGTCGTCTCCGCCGTAGATGAAGTTCAGGTAGGCGAGGCCTGCGGGGGCCAGGGCCCTTACGAGCTCGGGGTAGACCGCATGCGTATCGTCCTCGACGATGTCGTTGAAAGGGTTGCCGGGCGAGATCTGGATCCCCACACGGTCTGGGCCGATTGCATCGGCGACCGCCTCGGTGATCTCGACCGCAAAGCGGACGCGGTTCGTGACCGAGCCGCCGTAGCGATCCTCGCGCAGGTTGGCGTTAGTGGAGAGGAACTGGTGGACGAGGTAGCCGTTGGCGCCGTGAATCTCCACGCCGTCGGCGCCTGCCGCCACGGCACGAAGTGCGGCGACGCGGTAGTCCTCAACCGTGGCTTGCACCTCCTCGGTGCTCAGAGCACGGGGCTCAGGGAGAGCCCGCATCCCCTGCGCGGTGAACATCTGCCCGGTGGGCGTCAGCGCTGAAGGTGCGACCGGCTGCTCGCCGTGCGGCGTGTTGTCCGGGTGCGCGACTCGACCGACGTGCATCAGCTGGATGACGATGCGCCCACCCTGCTCGTGAACGGCGTCGGTGACCCGCCGCCAGCCGTCGACCTGCTCATCGCTATGAATGCCCGGGGTGAGCAGATAACCCTGTCCCGACGCGGAGGGCTGGGTGCCCTCGGTGATGATGAGCGCGGCCGATGCACGCTGCGCGTAGTACGCCGCGTTCAACTCGGTGGGCGTGCCTGTGGGGGTTGCTCGGTCACGTGTCATCGGCGCCATCGCTAGCCGGTGCTTGAGCGAGATTGACCCGAGATCGATCGGGTCCCAAAGCTTGGTCATGTCTGTCTCCTGAAGGTTGAAACGGAAGAAAGCGTCCGGATCAACATAGCGCACCTCTGCCCGATTCGGACGAAAAATTCCGGATATGATGAAGCCGCACTCCCTCAATCAACCCAGGAGGACCCAATGAACATTGCCATCCTCGGCACCGGAAACGTCGGTCGAACTCTCGCCAGCGGCCTTGTTGCTAGCGGCCCTAACGTCCAGCTAGGCTCACGCACACCGCGCGAACATCACGGGACCTCAACGGCGGTTGTCTCTCACGCCGAGGCGGTCGACCGGGCCGAGCTTGTCGTCAGTGCCGTCGCTGCCGTATCGGCGCTGGAAAACGCAGAGGCGCTCGGAGCGACGGCGCTTGCCGGCAAGATCTTGCTTGATCTCGGCAACGCGGTGACGCCGAGTTTGCCTTGATGTATCCGAACGCGAGCCTCGGTGCGGCACTACAAGAAGCGTTGCCCGAGACACGGGTCGTCAAGAGCCTGAACACGGTTCCCGCTTCGTTGATGATCAAACCGAGCGCCGTCCCGACGAGTTCCTGTTCGTCTCCGGCGACGATGCCGCGGCCAAGAACACCGTGACCCGGCTTCTGCAGGACCTCGGCTGGCCGCAGGCGTCAATCATCGATCTCGGCGGTATCGCCAGCGCGCGTGGGCCCGAGCATTACTTCATGCTCTTCGTTGCCCTGATGCAAGCCCGAGGCGGCCCCGAGCCGCTGTTGAACATCAACGTCGTCGATGAGACATAGGCTCGCCGCGTTCGCGGGGTGGCAGCAGCGCGGGGGTGCTGCGGTCTGCGAAGGGCTCGTCGCCCCGGCTCGGGGTTCGTCCGACCCGGCGACGTCGTCCTTGAGCGCCAGACCGTTTACCTGGCCTTGACGAGCCTGCGGGAGGACGCAAATGCCTTCAACCCGCCGGGCGAGGCGTGCGGCGGGCGAACGCGTCGGCAGGGTTCCTGACCACGCCGACCCAGAGCCTGCATGCGGTGCTCCTACCGCGGCGCCTGTAGCCGGGGCGTGGTATGCGCGACACAGCTCGTCGCGTGTGCCTGTCGCGATCGGCGACCCTGCTCACCATATGATCAAGTCGTTGGGCCTCCGCCGCTATCGCCGATCGGGGACGCGGTGCTCGCGAGGCTGCTGCGGCCGACCGCCTAGT
>CAXTTD010000354.1:0-4039 GCA_964246945.1 uncultured Solirubrobacteraceae bacterium
GCTTCCCTGCTGAAAATCTGCCCACTCGCAGCTCTGCGAGCGCCGACTGGGCAGGTTCGGCACTCGGAATGCCGATTCGTCCCATCGTCCCTCCGATGTGCGACGAGTGGGACGAAAATCCCGACCGACACCACCCAACGCCCGAGACCGCTCGAGACCGCCCAGACCGCTCGAGACCGCCCGAGACCGCCCGAGACCGCCCGAGACCGACCGCTCCGACCGCCCGCGCGGCGCGACCGCCCGGGAATCCCTCAGCCGGCCACCGGCGCCGGGTCGCCCTCCAGCCGTGCGTGCAGGTGCATGTCGTGCCACCCGTCCTCGTGACGCAACTCGGCGCGCTTGACGCCCTCGAGCGCGAACCCGGCCCGCTGCGCGACCCCGCAGGAGGCGGGGTTGCCGACCGAGTGGCAGAGCTCCAGGCGGTGCATCCGGGCCACCCCGAACGCCCACTCGCACAGGATCGCGAGCGAGCGCGCGGCGACGTGCTGTCCGCGGGCGTCGGGCAGCACCCAGTAGGAGACTTCGCCGAGCCCCTGCTCGAGCACGAAGCGGTGGATGGCGACCCGTCCGAGCACAGTGTCCGGTGCGTCCGCGGGGGCGACCGCCCAGTCGGCCCCCACTCGGTCGCGCCAGCGCCGCGAGCGGACGTCGATCCAGCCCCGCGACTCGTGGCGGGCGAGCGAGGCCATGTGCCAGTGTTCGATGGCGGGATCCGAGTACGCCCGCGCGATTGCGTCGGCGTCGCCGCCCTGCCACGGGCGCAGCACTAGCCCGTCGCCGTCCAGGACGGGCTGGGAGCCGGAGAAGAAGGTGTCGGGGCGCAGCAGCGGCCGGATCACGCGCACGGGTGCGGGTCAGCTCTCCACGAAGTAGCTGCCCGACCCCTGGCCGCTCGAGAAGTAGCGCGAGGTGACGGTCTTCTTGCGGGTGTAGAAGTCGACGCCGTCGAGGCCGTGGGCGTGAACGTCGCCGAGGAACGAGTCCTTCCAGCCGCTGAACGGGAAGAACGCGACCGGGGCGGCGACGCCGATGTTCACGCCGATCATGCCCGCCTGCACCTCGTGGCGGTAGCGGCGCACCGACGCGCCGGACTCGGTGAAGATCGAGGTCCCGTTGCCGAATCGCGAGCCGTTGACCACCGCGATCGCCTCGTCGAGCGACTCGACGTGGATCACGCACAGCACCGGTCCGAACACCTCCTCCTGGGCGATCTCCATCTCCGGGCGCACCCCGTCGAGGATCGTCGGGCCGAACCACGCGCCTTCGGTCGCCAACCCATCCGTTGCCGTGGACACGTCGCGTCCGTCGAGCGCCACCCGCGCCCCGGCCGCGACGCCGCGCGCCACCCACTCGGCGATCCGGTCCCGGGCGGCGCACGAGATGACCGGCCCCACATCCGAGGCCTCGAGAATCCCGTCGCCAACCCGCAAAGCCCGAGCCGCGTCCACCAGCGGCCCCATCAGCTGCTCGTGGGCGTCGCCCACCGCGACCACCACCGAACCCGCCATGCAGCGCTGGCCGGCGGCGCCGAACGCCGAGCCGATCAGCCCCGTGACCGTCTCCGCGATCACCGCGTCGGGCATCACCACCATGTGGTTCTTGGCTCCGCCGAGCGCCTGCACCCGCTTGCCGGTCTTCGCGGCGCCCTCGTAGACCAGACGGGCCACCGGCGCCGAGCCGACGAACGACACCGCATCGATCCCGGGATGCGAGAGGATCCCCTCGACGATCTCGCGCCCCCCGTTGACCAGCCCGACCACGCCCGGCGACAGCCCGAGCGCGTCGAGCTCCTCGAACGCGATCTGCATCGTCAACGGCACCTGCTCGCTCGGCTTCAGCACGAAGGTGTTGCCGCACGCAATCGCGAACGGTAGAAACCAGAACGGCACCATCGCCGGGAAGTTGAAGGGCACGATCGCCGCGCACACCCCGACCGGCTGGCGCACCGTCTCGGCGTCGATGTTGCGCGAGACGTCCTCCAGCACCCGCCCCTGCATGGTGGTCGGCACCGCGCACGCCGCCTCGACCATCTCGATCATCCGTCCGACCTCCGCCCGCGCGTC
Source organism: uncultured Solirubrobacteraceae bacterium (assembly GCA_964246945.1). GTDB lineage: Bacteria > Actinomycetota > Thermoleophilia > Solirubrobacterales > Solirubrobacteraceae > Palsa-465. The sequence continues at coordinate 2,064 of CAXTTD010000354.1, forward strand.
GGCGATCGTCTTGCCCATCTCGACGGTCACCGACCGGGCGAGGTCCTCGGCCCGCGCCGCCAGCCGCGAGCGCAGATCGAACAGCAACCGCGCCCGGGCGATCACCGACACCGCGCGCCACTCGGGTAGCGCCGCCCGCGCCGCTGCGACTGCGGCGTCGAGATCTTCCGCGCCGGACAGCGGCACCCGTGCGAGCGCCTCCCCGGTGGCCGGGTTGATCACGTCGAGCTCGCCGGTGGCGTGCGCAGCGGGGGTCCAGGCGCCCCCGAGGTAGTTCTCCAGCAGGCGGGTACTCGTGGTGGTCATCGGAAACGGCTCTCCTCGGACAGGGGCGTGTGGTGAGGACTACCACTGAAGCGCACCCACGCATCACGAACACCCCGGCGAGGTGTCTGAAAGACGCCCGGCCTCACCGGACACCCTGGCCCGAGCGCCCGGGGAATAGGCTCTGCCCCGAGCCATGGCCTTCCTCATCACCACCGCGATCGACTACGTCAACGGCGCCCCGCACCTCGGCCACGCCTACGAGAAGATCGCCACCGACGTCATCGCCCGTCACATGCGCCAGCGCGGCGGCCCGGTGTTCTTCCTCACCGGTGCCGACGAGCATGGTGAGCCGATCGCCGACACCGCCGCCGCCGAGGGGATCACCCCCCAGGAGCTCGTGGATCGCAGCGTCGCCCAGTTCCAGGCGCTGCTCCCGGCGCTCGAGATCTCCAATGACTTCTACATCCGCACCACCGACGCCGAGCACGAGCGTCGCGTGCAGGAGGTGATGTCGCGCATCCACGAGAACGGTTACACCTACAAGGACGTCTACGAGGGCTGGTACTGCCCGCGCTGCGCGGACTTCAAGGTCGAGAACGAGATTCTCGAAGGCAACCGCTGTCCGATTCACGAGAGCCCGCTCACCCGCGAATCCGAGGAGAACTGGTTCTTCCGGCTCTCGTCGTTCCAGGTCGAGCTCGAGGCGCTGTACGCCGACCATCCGTCGTTCGTGATGCCGCTCGCGCGCTACAACGAGGCGCTCTCCTTCATCCAGTCCGGGCTGCAGGACGTCTCGCTCTCCCGCCGCAAGCTCACCTGGGGGGTGACCGTCCCCTGGGACCCCGAGCAGGTGTTCTACGTGTGGTTCGACGCGCTGCTCAACTACTACACGGCGCTCGGCTACGCCCGGGCCGGGGAGGACCTCACCGAGATCTTCTGGCCGGCCACGTTCCACGTCATCGGCAAGGACATCCTCAAGTTCCACACCGTGTTCTGGCCGGCGATGCTGATGGCCGCCGGTCTGCCGGTGCCCGAGCACGTGTTCGTGCACGGGATGTTGCTCGGCTCCGACGGTCGCAAGATGTCGAAGTCGCTCGGCAACGGATTCGACCCCTACTCGGCGCTCGACGCCTACGGCCCCGACGCGCTGCGCTTCTACCTGATGCGCGAGGTCCAGTTCGGCGCCGACGGCCCGGTCTCCCTGGATGCGCTGAAGGCCCGTTACGACGGGGAGCTCGCCAACGAGTACGGCAACCTGGCCAGTCGCAGCCTCGCCATGATCCGCCGCTACCGCGACGGCGTCGTGCCCGAGGTGGCGCTCGATCCGACGCTGCGCGACGACTTCGCCGACCTCTCTGACGACGTGATGGATCTCATCGACGGCGCCGAGGTGAGCACCGCGCTCGACCTCATCTGGCAACGGGTGCGTCGCTGCAACCGCTACGTCGAGGAGCGTGCCCCGTGGCAGCTGGCCAAGGACGAGTCCGCTGCCCACGAGCTCGACGTGGTGCTCGCCTCCCTCGCCGAGGCGGTGCGGGTGATCAGCGTGCTGCTCGCGCCCTACTTGCCGTCGGCCGCGCCGACGCTCCTCACCGCTCTGGGCACTCCGGGCCTCGCGCTCGAGACCGCCGGCTTCGCCGCCCGCGGGTCGGGCGCTCAGGTGCAGGCGCTCGAGCCGCTGTTCCCGCGACGCTGAGCGCCCCCCGGCC
>CAXTTD010000355.1:0-4027 GCA_964246945.1 uncultured Solirubrobacteraceae bacterium
GCCGGGAGCTCGGCGAGGGCGGCCAGCGCCGCTTCGCGGGTCGGCGCCTCGCTCACGACGGCGACCCGCCGCTCAAGCTCGTCGAGCTCGATGTGCCCGGCGGCGGCGTGGGCGGAGAGCCGCTCGTACAGCGCCTCGCGATCGGCGTCGGAGAACCCCACCAAGCGCGCGCTGACTCAGCCGCGGGGAGCGAGCGTCACCGCGGTGCCGTAGGCGACGATCTCGGTGAGCTGCTGGCCGATCTCCGAGGAGTCGAAGCGCACCGCGATCAGTCCCTCGGCGCCCATCAGGCGGGCGTTCTCCACCATGCGATCGATCGCGTGGCGCCGGGAGTCCTCGAGCAGCTGCGTGTACTGGCTCACCTCACCGCGCCGCAGCGCCTTGAAGCCGGCAGCCATCCCGCCGATCGCGCCCATGCTGCGCACCACCAAGCCGTAGACGACGCCGAGCGTCGCCGTCACCTGGTGCTCGGCGAACTCCTGCGCCGTCGTCATCGGGAGACCGGCGTCGAAGGTGGGATGGTCGGTCATGAGGCGGACCCTAACCGGTCGCGCGCGTCCGCGCGAGAGACTCAGTCGGCGTAGGCGCGCCGGTCGGACAACGCTCGACAGTCGATGTTGTCCATGCGGACAATGTCCCCCCGCGATCGGCTCGGGATCATGCCGCCGCGATGGCCCTGCGAATCATCGTCTCCTACGACGGGACGACCCACGACGACGACGCGCTGATGCTGGCCAAGATGCTCCAGGCGGCGGGCGCCGAGCTCCGGCTCGCCTACGTGCGCCACTCCCGTGAGTACGACCCGCGCCGCGAGGCGATCGCCGTTCCCCCCGCGCCCCGGCGCCGGCCGCTGGGCCCCGCGGGGGTGGGCGCGCCCGCGCGCCCCGCCCCGGGCGGCGCCAACCCGGCGCGGGGGGGGGGCCGCGCGGAGCTCGCGGCCGCTGAGTCGGCGGAGCTGGTGGTGTTCGGCTCCGACTACCGCACGCCGCCGGGTCGGGTCGAGCCGCAGGGCTCCGCCCAGGGGATGCTGAGCGGCGGCACCGTCGCGGTGAGCGTCGCCGCGGCCGGCCTGCGCACCGTCGAGCACCCGCACATCCGCACCGTGTCGGTGGCCAGCGGCGACGCCGAGGGCGCCGCCGCGCACACCGCCCGGGCGCCCGCCGCGGCGACGAGCTCGTGCCCGACGGTCGGGACGCCGACCTGATCATCGTTGACTCCCAGGCGGGCGCGGCGGAGGGCCGGGTCGTCCTTGACGGCGCCACCCGCGGCCGCCTCGACTCCGCGCGCGGGTCGGTGCTGGTTGTCCCGCGCGGCACCGTGATCGGCTTCTGAGCGTCCTTTAGCGACGCTTTATCCCAATGTCCAGAACCTCCCAAACTTTGCTGGACCGGAGGCTATGTGGCAGGAACCGGGCGGCCTGTCTACTGACCCAGGCCGTCAGACGGTTGGCATAAGCCGGCCGTTCGTTCAGGCACCTCTCGACGGACAAGGAGACAGATACGGATGTGGTTGCCCTACCCCTCGTGGCTCAACCCGGGGAATAACGCCTGGCAGATGACCGCAGCCACGCTCGTGGGCCTCATGAGCGTGCCCGGCCTCGTGGTGCTCTACGGCGGCGTGATGCAGAAGCGCTGGTCGATCAACAGCATGATGTTGACGTTCACCGGATTTGCCACCGTGCTCATCCTGTGGTTCCTGTGGGGATTCAAGATGGGCTTCGGAACCCCATGGCACGGACTCTCCTCGCACGGGTTCTTCGGCAACTTCGTCGGCATCCCGGGCGAGATCCTCGGCCACAAGGCCGAGCAGGGCCAGGCGTCGATCCCGCTGGCGACGGCCGGGCCGGCGTTCGAGTTCCCGCAGTCGACGCTCGCCTACTTCCAGTTCGTGTTCGCCGGGATCACGCCGCTGCTGATGCTCGGCTCGGTGCTCGGCCGCATCAACCTCAAGGCCTGGGTGCCGTTCGTGCTGCTGTGGTCGACGATCGTCTACTCGGTCGACGCGTTCACCATCTGGGGCGGCGGGTTCTTCGCCCAGAAGGGAGCTGTCGACTACTCCGGCGGATACGTCATCCACATGTCGGCCGGTGTCTCGGGCTTCGTGGCGGCCGCGGTGATCGGACCACGATTGCAGCGCGACCGGGAGATCGACGCGCCGAACAACGTCGCCATGGTCGCGATCGGGGCCGGATTGCTGTGGATGGGCTGGAACGGGTTCAACGGCGGTGACCCGTACTTCGCCGGCGCCTCGGCGTCGGGCGCGGTCATCAACACCAACCTCTGCACCGCGGTCGCGTTCATGGTGTGGGTCGGCTGGGACTACCTCACCGGCCGCAAGCCGGGCCTCATCTCGGGTGTCAACGGCATGATCGTCGGCCTCGTCTGCATCACCCCCGCAGCCGGCTACGTGAATGGCTTCGGGGCGGGTGCGATCGGGATCATCGGCTCCACGATCGTGTACTTCGCGCTCAACTACCTGAGCCGGGCGCGACCGTTCCGCAACGTCGACGACACGCTCGGGGTGGTCTACACCCACGGCATCGCCGGCCTCCTCGGCGGCCTGCTCACCGGCGTGTTCGCCGATCCGAACATGACGGTGTACATCGGCACCGGCAAGGACTCCTCGATCGCCGCTTCCCCCGGCCTCATCCACGGGGATTGGCACCTGCTCAAGTGGCAGGCGATCACCGCGGCATTCGTGATCGCGTGGTCGGCGGTCGCAACGTTCATCCTGTTGAAGCTCGTCGGCCTCTTCATCCCCCTGCGGATGTCCGAGGAGAACATGGAGATCGGCGACACCGCCGAGCACGGACACGAGGTCTATCCATCCGACATCCCCTCGCTCGGCTTCCCCAGTGGGGTTCCGCCGATCGCCACGGGGGCGCCAGGGGCGACGACGACGGCGTAGACCGCCGTCGCCCCGCCGCGACCTGCGGACCGTCAGCCGAGCACGAGCTCGGCGGCGGTCCGCAGCGTCGTCCGGTCGCCGGCGATGAGCAGGGTGGTGGCCAGCGACTCGCGCCACGCCGCGAGGTCGTGGCGGATCCGGTCCGCCGACCCGATCAGCGTGAGCGCCTCGAGCAGGCGGCGGGGCAGCGCCGCCGCCGCCTCGTGCTTGGCCCCCGACAGGTAGAGGTCCTGGACGCGCTCGATCTCCGCCTGGTAGCCCATCCGAATCGGGACGTTGGCGTGGAAGTTCGCGCCCTTGGCCCCCATCCCCCCGAAGTACAGAGCGTAGAACGGACGCACCGCGTCGAGGGCGGCCTCGACGTCGTCGGTGACGATGAACGGCACCTGGGCGGCGACGTCGAAGGTCTCGACGGTGCGGCGGGCGCCGGGGCGGGCGAAGCCCTCGCCCAGCGCCGCGCGGTAGTCGCCGTCCGCGTGCGGGGAGACGAACAGCGCGAGCCAGCCGTCGCACAGCTCGGCGCCCATGGCGACGTTCTTCGGTCCCTCGGCGGCGAGGTAGATCGGGATCTCGGAGCGCAGCGGATGGACGCTCGACTTCAGCGGCTTGCCGAGGCCGGTGCCGCCCTCGAGGGGCAGCGGGTAGTGGGGGCCGGGGCTCACGACCGGCCGCTCGCGGGCGAACACGTCCCGGACGATCGCGATGTACTCGCGCATCCGGGCCACGGGCTTGGCGAACGGCTGGCCGTACCAGCCCTCGACGACCTGGGGACCCGACACGCCGAGGCCGAGCCGGAAGCGACCGGCGGAGAGGTGGTCGAGCGACATCGCGGCCATCGCGGTCGCCGTCGGGGCGCGGGCCGAGATCTGGGCGATCCCGGTGCCAAGGCCGATCCTCGAGGTCGCCGCGCCCCACCAGGCGAGCGGCGTGAACACGTCGGACCCGTACGCCTCGGCCGTCCACACCGAATCAAAGCCCAGGCGCTCGGCCTCGAGCACCGTCTCCTGGGCGTCCGGCGGCAGGCCCCCGCTCCAGTAGCCGAGTGACAGTCCGAGCTTCAGGTCGTGGGACATCGGCCGGACCCTACCGTCCGCGGGCCGCGGTCGGCGCGATCCCTACC
>CAXTTD010000356.1:0-4026 GCA_964246945.1 uncultured Solirubrobacteraceae bacterium
CGCTCACCGTGTCGCCCACCGAGACGAGGATCTCGATGATCGGGACCGCGTCGAAGTCACCGATGTCCGGGACGGCGACCCGGCCCTGGGAGGTCGTGCTCACAACGTCGTCGGCATCGGGGCCTCGGCGTCGATCTCGTACTTCTCGATCGCCTGGGTCACCACCGAGGCGTCGATCGTCCCGTCGGCGGCGAGCTCGCGCAGGGCGGCCACCGTCACGTACCACCGGTCGACCTCGAAGAACCGCCGCAGCGCGACCCGGTAGTCACTGCGACCGTAGCCGTCGGTGCCGAGCGTGCGGTAGGACCGGTTCCGCCCGCCTGCCCCCACCACCCACTGACGGATCTGGTCGGGGACCGCGCGCAGGTAGTCGGTCGAGGCGATCACCGGGCCGCGACGGCCCCCGAGCATCTCCGCCACGTAGGGCACGCGCGGCGTCTCGGCGGGATGCAGCATGTTCCAGCGCTCGGCCTCGATCCCGTCGCGACGCAGCTCCGAGAACGAGGTGACCGACCACACGTCGGAGTGCACGCCCCAGTCGGACTCGAGCAGCTCCGCCGCCGCCCGCACCTCGGCGAGGATCGTCCCCGACCCGAGCAGCTGCACCACCGGCTTCTTCGTCCGCCGCGGCGCCTCGCTCAGGGCGTACAGCCCGCGCAGGATCCCGTCCTCGGCGCCCTCGGGCATCGCCGGATGGCGGTAGTTCTCGTTCATCAGCGTGAGGTAGTAGAAGACGTCCCGCTGCTCGTCGAGCATCTGGTGCAGCCCGCTCTGGATGATCACCGCCACCTCGTAGCCGTAGGCGGGGTCATAGGCGCGGCAGTTGGGCACGACCGAGAACAGCAGATGGCTGTGGCCGTCCTCGTGCTGCAGCCCCTCGCCGTTCAGCGTGGTGCGCCCGGCCGTCCCGCCGAGCATGAAGCCCCGGGTGCGGCTGTCGCCGGCGGCCCAGATGAGATCGCCGACCCGCTGGTAGCCGAACATCGAGTAGTAGATGTAGAACGGGACCATCGCCGTCGCGTGGGCGCTGTAGGCGGTCCCGGCGGCGATGAACGACGAGATCGAGCCGGCCTCGGTGATCCCCTCCTCGAGGATCTGCCCGTGCTGGTCCTCCTTGTAGAACATGAGCTGTTCGGAGTCCTGGGGGCGGTAGAGCTGGCCGACGGGTGAGTAGATGCCGACCTGGCGGAACAGGCCCTCCATGCCGAACGTCCGCGACTCGTCGGGCACGATCGGCACCACGCGCGGCCCGAGCGTCTTGTCGCGCAGCAGCGCGGCGAGGATCCGCACGAACGCCATCGTGGTCGAGATCTCCCGCTCGCCGGTGCCCTCCAGCTGGCTCTTGAACAGCTCGAGCGGCGGGGCGGCGAGCGGCTGCGCCGTCTGCGAGCGTGCGGGCAGCGAACCGCCGAGCGCAGCGCGGCGCGCGCGCAGGAAGCGCATCTCCGGCGAGTCCTCAGGCGGCTTGTAGTACTCCGCATTCTTCACCTGCTCGTCGGTGAGCGGCAGCTCGAAGCGATCCCGGAAGGCGAGCAGCGCCGCCTCGGTCATCTTCTTGGCCTGATGGGTGACCATCTGGCCCTCGCCGGAGACCCCCATGCCGTAGCCCTTGATCGTCTTGGCGAGGATCACCGTCGGCTGGCCGGTGTGCTGCATGGCTGCTGCGTAGGCCGCGTAGACCTTCTGCTGGTCGTGGCCGCCGCGGTTCAGTCGCCAGATCTCGTCGTCGCTCCAGGCCGCGACCCGCTCGAGCAGCCGGGGGTCACGGCCGAAGAAGTTCTCCCGTACGTAGGCGCCGTCGCGGGACTTGAACGTCTGGTAATCGCCGTCGACGCAGTCGTCCATCACCTTCACCAGGGCGCCGTCGGTGTCGGCGGCGAGCAGCGAATCCCAGCGGTGGCCCCAGATCACCTTGATCACGTTCCAGCCCGCGCCCCGGAAGTCCGACTCGAGCTCCTGGATGATCTTGGCGTTGCCGCGGACCGGACCGTCGAGGCGCTGCAGGTTGCAGTTGACCACCCAGATGAGGTTGTCGAGCTTCTCGCGGCCGGCGAGCCCGATCGACCCCATCGACTCGGGCTCGTCGATCTCCCCGTCGCCGACGAACGCCCACACCTTGCGGGGCGGGTCGGACTGCGTTTCCACGAGCCCGCGGTTGCCGAGGTATTTCATGAACCGGGCCTGATAGATCGAGGTGATCGGCCCGATCCCCAGCGACACCGTCGGGAACTGCCAGAAGTCGGGCATCAGCCACGGGTGCGGGTAGGAGGACAGCCCCTCGCCGTCCACCTCCTGGCGGAAGTTGTCGAGCTGGTGCTCGGTGAGCCGGCCCTCGAGGTAGGCGCGGGCGTAGTTGCCCGGCGAGGAGTGGCCCTGGAAGTAGACGAGATCCCCGCCGTGATCCGCGGACGGCGCGTGCCAGAAGTGGTTGAAGCCGACCTCGTAGAGCGTGGCCAGCGACTGGAAGGAGGCGATGTGCCCGCCGAGCTCGGAGGACTGCTTGTTGGCGCGCACGACGATCGCCATTGCGTTCCAGCGGACGATCGAGCGCAGCCGCCACTCGAGCCCCGGATCGGCCGGCAGCTCCGGCTCACGGTCGGCCGGGATGGTGTTCACGTACGGCGTGTTGAACGAGGCGATCGGCCCGGTGCCGGCGTGTTGGGCGCGTTCGATCACCCGCGTGAGCAGCTCCGCGGCGCGGTCGGGACCGTCGGCGGCGATCACGGCGTCGATCGCCTCGAGCCACTCGGTGGTCTCGAGCGCGTCGCGATCGGCTGCGGGCGCTACCGCGGGGTCGACGTCGGCCGCGCCGCCGTCGGGGGCGGCGCCGTTGCCGTTCGAGCTCGAGCGGGGCGGGTCGGTGCGCTCAGAGGTAGCCATGCAGACGGAGTGCGACTATACCCCCGTGATCCCGATCACAGAGGACGCGTGAGGCGGTGACGCTCACCGAGGTCGATGGCCCGCCCGGGGCCCCGTGGGACCGCACGCTCGCCGGCAGGCTGCACCGGATCACGGTGCGCTCGGAACGGCTCGCCGACAACCCGCTCGGCGATCCGGCACGCCGCCCGCTGTACGTCTATGAGCCACCGCAGGCCGGCACGGACCTCCCCGCGGTGTACGTCATTCAGGGCTTCACCGGCCAGCTCGACATGTGGCTGGGGCGCTCGGCGTTCGAACCGACCCTGGTCGAGCGGCTCGACGCGATGTTCGCGGCCGGCGAGTGCCCGCCGGCGATCGTCGTGTTCGTCGACGCCTGGACCTCGCGCGGCGGCTCCCAGTTCCTCAACTCGACCTCTACCGGGCGCTACCTCGACTACCTGTGTGACGAGGTCGTCCCGTTCATCGACGCGCAGTATCCCACCGCCGCCGGGTGCGAGCACCGGGGGATCACCGGCAAGTCCTCGGGCGGCTACGGCGCGATGGTGGTGCCGATGCTCCGCCCCGACGTGTTCGGCGCGCTCGCCGCCCACGCCGGCGATGCGCTGTTTGAGGTCTGCTACCTGCCGGAGTTCCCCGCCGCGGCCCGCGCCCTGCGGGATCGCTTCGGGGGCTCGGTGGCGACGATGTACGAGCATCTCGCAGGCCTGCCCGCCTTCGACTACGGCGCGGTGGCCCCGGTGTTCGAGCTCTACGGCTACGCGTGCGCCTACTCGCCCGACCCCGAGCGGCCCGGTGAGGCGCAGCTGCCGTTCGACCCGCTCACCGCGCGCCTGGTCCCCGAGGTGTGGGAGCGGTGGCTGGCCAAGGACCCGGTGCGGATGGTCGCCGGGCACCGCGATGCGCTGCGTTCGCTACGCCGCATCCACCTCGAGGCCGGCCGCCGCGACGAGTACTTCCTCGACCTGGGGGCGCAGGCGATGGCCGCCGAGCTCGACGCGCACGGCATCGCGCACACCCTCGAGCTGTTCGACGGACGCCACGGGGGCATCTCCCACCGCTACCCGGCGGCGAGCCGCGAGCTCGTGCTTGCGCTGCGATGAGCCCCGGCGCCGACGCCGACGCCGAGCTCGCGTTCGCCGGGCCGGC
>CAXTTD010000357.1:0-4009 GCA_964246945.1 uncultured Solirubrobacteraceae bacterium
CCCTCGAGGTGCCGAGCTTCACGCCGGGCCGACGTCACCGCACCGTCGATCAGACCACGATGCCGGGCGGCAAGGGCGTGAACATCGCGCGGGCGATCAAGCGCCTCGGCCAGCCGGTGATCGCCACCGGGTTCGCCGGCGGGGCCACCGGCAACCGGATCGTCGGCGCGCTCGACGACGAGTCGGTGCTTAACGACTTCGTGCGCATCGACGCCGAGTCGCGGACCAACACCGCGGTGACGGACCCGACGACCGGGGTTCACACTGAGATCAACGAGCGCGGTCCGGCGATCTCCCCCGCCGAGCTCGAGGTCTTCCACGAGAAGCTCGTCTACCTCGCCCAGGGCGCCTCGATCTGCGTGTTCGCCGGCTCGATCCCGCGCGGGGTGGACGCCGACGTGTACTTCTCGCTGATCCGCGACGTGCGCCGGCTCGGGGTGACCACGATGATCGACTCCGACGGCGAGCCGCTGCGCCAGTCGATGCGCGCCGAGCCGGATCTCGTCTCCCCCAACGAGCTCGAGGCCGAGGAGCTCGTCGGCCACGAGTTCAATGACGCCTCCGAGCGCGCGGAGGCGGTGGCCGAGATGGTGCGTCTCGGCGCCGGCGAGGCGATCATGACGGTGGCCGACGGCTGCTTCGCGCGGATCGGTACCGAGGACGGTCCGGCGAGCTACCGGGTGACCGTCGAGGAGCAGGAGTCCCGCTCCGCGGTGGGCTCCGGGGACGCGTTCCTCGCCGGGTACGTCGCCGCTCGCTACGGCGGCAGCTCGCCGGTCGACTGCCTGCGCTTCGGGGTCGCCTGCGGGGCGGAGTCCACTCAGCACTTCGGCGCCGGGATCATCGACCCGGCCCGGGTCGAGCGGCTCGTGGAGGTCGTCCGCTGCGAACGTGTGCCCGCGGAGGCCGAAACCACCCACTAAGTGGTCGAAACCGGCCACTAAGCGCCTGCCCGGACGGGCGACTGTGCGCCGGCCCGGACGGGGCTCTTCCGGGGGGCTCCTCCGGGGGCTCGTCCGGTGATCGCCGTACTAGGATCGAACCGTCGGCGCCCGCCGCCGAATTCCTGCCTCATACGTCCGACCCGAGGGGTACGCTCAGCCAATGGAAATCGAGATCGGCCGCGGAAAGAAAGCCCGCCGGGCATACGGATTCGATGACATCGCGATCGTGCCCTCGCGGCGCACGCGCGACCCCGACGACGTCGACATCTCGTGGTTGCTCGGTCCCTACCGCTTTGACCTGCCGCTGCTCGCGGCCGCGCTCGATGGGGTCGTCTCGCCGCAGACCGCGGGCCTGATCGGCAAGCTCGGCGGGCTCGCGGTGCTCAACCTCGAGGGCATCTGGTGCCGCTACGAGAACGCCGAGGAGGTCATGGAGCGGATCGCGACGTTCTCGCCGGACATCGCCACCCGCGAGCTGCAGGACATCTACCGCGAGCCGGTGAAGCCCGAGCTGATCGCGCAGCGGATTCGCGAGATCAAGGACCACGGGGTCGTGGCCGCGGCCTCGCTCACCCCGCAGAAGGTCCGTCGTTACTACGAGGCGGCGCTCGAGGCGGGGCTCGACATCCTCGTCATCCAGGGCACCGTTGTCTCCGCCGAGCACGTCTCGCGTGACGAGTCCCGGCCGCCGCTCAACCTCAAGGAGTTCATCCGCGAGGTCGAGGTGCCGGTGGTGGTCGGCGGCTGCGCCTCCTACCACACGGGGCTGCACCTGATGCGCACCGGCGCCGCTGGCGTGCTGGTCGGGGTCGGACCCGGCCAGATCTGCACCACGCGCGGGGTGCTGGGCATCGGCGTGCCCCAGGCGACCGCGATCGCCGACGTGGCCGCGGCTCGCTCGCAGCACATGATGGAGACCGGCGAGCTCGTGAAGGTGATCGCCGACGGGGGCATGCGCAACGGCGGCGACGTGGCCAAGGCGATCGCCTGCGGCGCCGACGCGGTGATGCTCGGCTCGGCGCTCGCGCGCGCCTACGAGTCGCCGGGCCGGGGCTACAACTGGGGGATGGCGACGTTCCATCCCACGCTGCCCCGCGGCACCCGCGTGGCGACCAAGCAGAACGGGACGCTCGAGGAGATCATCACCGGACCCGCGCGGGAGAACGACGGCACGTTCAACCTCATGGGCGGGCTGTCGACCTCGATGGCGACCTGCGGGTATCGCGACATCGCGGAGTTCAACCGCGCCGAGCTCATGGTGGCGCCGGCGCTGCAGACCGAGGGCAAGGCGCTGCAGCGCGACCAGGGCGTGGGGATGGGCGCGCGGGCCACGGCCGCGACCGTCGGAGCCGGCGATTAGCGTCGCCGGCGGCGCGCCCCTGCCCGGCGTCCGCTCGGCGGAGGCCCTGGAGGGAGCGCCGCCCCGGGGCGCGCCGCTCGACGACGGCCTCGCCGAGGTCCGCCAGGCGGTCGACGAGGTCGTCGTCCTCGACTACGGGGGTCAGTACTCCCAGCTGATCGCCCGCCGGGTGCGCGAGTGCGGGGTGTTCTCCGAGCTGCTGCCCCACCACGTCCCCGCCGCCGAGGTGGCGCGCCGGGCGCCGAAGGGGATCATCCTCTCCGGAGGGCCGGCGTCGGTGTATGCCGACGGTGCGCCGCCGCTCGACCGCGAGCTGCTCGAGCTCGGGGTCCCGGTGCTCGGCATCTGCTACGGAATGCAGCTGATCGCCCGAGAGCTCGGGGGCCGCGTGCAGGGCGCCGAGGTCGGCGAGTTCGGCCGCTCGCAGCTCACCGTCGGCCACCCCGGCCGGCTGCTCGCGGGCACCCCGGCCGAGCAGGCGTGCTGGATGTCGCACCGCGACACCGTGTACGCGGCGCCTGCGGGCTTCGACGCGCTCGCCGCCTCCACCGCCTCGCCGGTGGCCGCCTTCGAATCCGTTGCGCGCGGGATCTACGGGATCCAGTTCCACCCCGAGGTCGTGCACACCCCCTACGGCCAGCAGGTGCTCGAGAATTTCCTGGGCGATGTGTGCGAGTGCGCGCGCGACTGGTCGGCGGAGTCGGTGATCGCCGATCAGGTGGCGCGGATCCGCGCGCAGGTGGGGGAGGAGGGCCGCGCGATCTGCGGTCTGTCGGGCGGCGTGGACTCGACAGTCGCCGCCCTGCTCGTCCACGAGGCGATCGGCGACCGGCTCACCTGCGTGTTCGTCGACGGTGGGCTGATGCGCAAGAACGAGGGCGAGCAGGTGGTGCGCGCGTTCCGCGACCAGTTCAAGGTGCCGCTGGTCGCCGTGGACGCCTCTGAGCGCTTCCTCGCCCGCCTCGCCGGGGTGAGCGATCCCGAGGCCAAGCGCAAGGCGATCGGTGCCGAGTTCATCCGCGTCTTCGAGGAGCAGGCGACCCGCCTGCAGGGGGCGCGGTTCCTCGTGCAGGGGACGCTGTACTCCGACGTGATCGAGTCCGGGGGCGGCACCGGGGCGGCGACGATCAAGTCCCATCACAACGTCGGCGGCCTGCCCGATGACCTCCAGTTCGAGCTGGTGGAGCCGCTGCGGGCGCTGTTCAAGGACGAGGTCCGCGCGGTGGGCGCCGAGCTCGGTCTGCCCGAGCGCGTCGTGTGGCGCCAACCGTTCCCCGGCCCCGGCCTCGCGATCCGGATCGTCGGCGGGGAGGTCAACCGCGAGCGGCTCGCGATCCTGCGCGAGGCTGACGCGATCCTCCAGGATGAGATCCGCACGGCCGGCCTCTACCGGGAGCTGTGGCAGTCCTTCTGCGTGCTGCCTGACATCCGGACCGTCGGCGTGCAGGGCGACGAGCGCACCTACGGCAACGTGATCGCGATCCGGGCGGTGACCTCCGACGATGCGATGACCGCCGACTGGGCGCGGTTGCCCTACGACCTGCTCGAACAGATCTCGCTGCGGATGATCAACGAGATTCGGCCGGTGGGGCGGGTGGTGCTCGATATCACCTCGAAGCCGCCGGGGACGATCGAGTGGGAGTGAGCGGGGGTGTCGCTTCTTTCCCGGCTCCTTTGAACTTCGCGATGTGTGGGGGCGATGGGG
>CAXTTD010000358.1:0-4009 GCA_964246945.1 uncultured Solirubrobacteraceae bacterium
GTCCATGGGGATCGACACGAAGGCCGGCCCGCACGGCGGGATCTGAGCCTCGAGGATCGCGCGGGCGATCGCGGTGGGCACGTCCTGCGCGCGGGCGGGCTCGTGGCGGTACCGCACGTGCGGGGCGGGCAGCAGAGTGGCGTCGCGGTTGGTGAGGGTCGCCTCGATCGTCGTCTGGGCGCGCACCTGCTGGCCGGCGGTGATGAGCAGGGGGGCGCGGTTGGCGGCGGCGTTGAGGATCCCGCCCATCGCGTTGCCGACGCCCGGACCGGTGTGCAGGTTGGCGTGCGCGGGGCGCCCCGCGGCCCGCGCGTAGCCGTCGGCCATCCCGACCACGACGAGCTCCTGGAGGCCGAGCACGTACCTGAAGTCCGCGGGCAGCTCGGAGAGCATCGGCAGCTCGGTGGAGCCGGGGTTGCCGAAGATCGTGGTCATCCCGTGGGCGCGCAGCAGCTCGAGCGTCGCCTCGCGGACCGTCGTCACCGCGTCACCCTGCCGCCGTGCCGGCCCGACTACAGGGCGGCCCGGACCTCGTCGGCCGCCCGCTCGCCGGAGCTCACCGCGCCGTCCATGTAGCCGTTCCAGTAGGTGGCGGTCTCAGTGCCGGCCCAGTGGATGCGTCCGACCGGCGTCCGCAGGGCGGGCCCGAGGCTCACGAACGCGCCGACGGCCGGGATCCCCACCGGGCAGCCGCGCGTCCATGGCTGCGCCGCCCAGCTCGTCTCCACGATCTGCCGGGGATGCAGCGCCGCCGAGGAGCCGAAGGACACGGTGAACTGTTCGAGCACCGCGCGCCGGCGGTCGGCGACGCTCATGCGGGCGTAGCTGCGGGCGTTGTCGCCCCCGACGAAGCCCACCATGATCCCCGGCCGGCCGTCCGGCGGCGAGTCGTCGTAGGTGAACGACGCCGGGCCGCCGGTGGTGAGCGCCGAACCGGTGAGCCCGGCGTCGCGCCAGAACGGCGTGTCGTAGACGGCCGCCACCTTGGTGAGGTTGCCGGGCGCGTAGCGATCGCCCAGCGCGGCGCGCTCGTGGGGGAGCCCCGGGGCGAACTCGATCCGTCCGGCGAGCACCGGGGGGACCGCGACGATCACCCGCGTGGCGGCGATCGTGCCTCGCGCGGATTCGACGCGCACCCCGGAGCGGGTCTGCTCGATCCGGCGCACCGGCGCCTCCAGGACCACGCGGGGACCGAGCGCCGCGGCGAGCGCGAGCGGGATCCGCGCCGATCCGCCCACGAAGCGATCCTGCTGGGCACCGCCACGGGTGTCGAAGTTGCGCTGGAAGGTGCCGGGATGGGTCGCATCGCCGGAGGCGGCGATGTAGAAGAGGACGAACAGCATCGAGAGCTCGCGGGGCTCGGCGCCGAAGATGGGCCGCGTCGCCGAGGCGGTGAGCTCCACCAGCTCCGGGCTCGCGCCCTGGGCGGTGATGTAGGCGGCGAGCGTCTGCCCGTCGAGCGCCGCCGCGTTCGGAGCGTCCCAGGGGCGGTCCACGGAGACCTTGGTCGACGCCGCGTCGATGCCGAGCACCAGCGCGGCAAGCGCCGAGGCGATCGCCGGGTCGGGCGGGGCGGTGCCGAACGGCCCGCGGTCTGAGTAGGTGAGCCGCTCCGATCCGTTGAGGTAGACGTCGTCGCCCGTGTCGTAGCAGCGATAGGTGTCGACCTTCACCGCTCTGGCCAGCGCCGCCAGGTGGTTCTGGGTGGGGCCGATGAACGTCCCGCCCCGTTCGGTGACCACGCCGTGGCCGAGGTCGTAATTCCACACTCGGCCACCGACGCGGTCGCGGGCCTCGAGCACGACCACCGAATGACCATGACCGGAGAGACGGCGCGCCGCGGTGAGCCCGGCGAGACCGGCGCCCACGATCACCACGTCGGCCCGGGCCGGCAGCTCTGTCCGCGCCGACGTGCGCGGCACGCCGAGCGTGAGCCCCGCGCCCGCCGCGGAGACGGCGAGACCGCCGGCGAGGAACCGGCGTCGGGTGATCGAAGTCCCACTCGTCGGTTGCTCACTCATCCGCCACCTCACCTCTCGACGCTCGCCGTACAGGCGGGGCATCGTAACCGACCCGCCGACCGTCGCCGCCGCGACCGTCCTATCGTTTTTGAAGCATGACCAGTTTCCGGCGTCTTCTCGGCTTTCTGCGCCCCTACAAGCGGGGGGTGAGGTCGTCGTTCGTGCTCTCCGGCGGCGCGCTCATCGGCACCGTGCTCATCCCGTACCTCACGGGGGTCGCGGTGAACGCGATCCGCGACCACCACCGCCACGAGCTGCTGCTGCTCGGCGGGGGGATCCTGCTCGCCGGCCTCGCCCGCCTGTGGTTCAGCGTGATGCGCCGCCTGATCGCCGGCCGGATCTCGCTCGCCGTCGAGGTCGACCTGCGCGAGGCGATATACGGCCAGCTGCAACGGCTCGAGCTCGGCTTCTTCGATCGCCAGCAGACCGGACAGCTGATGTCACGCGCGACGGTCGACCTGCAGTCGGTGCGCTTCTTCCTCGGCTACGGGCTGATCCTCATCACCCAGGCGCTGGTGACGATCCTGCTCGCGGGGGTGGCGATGTTCCTGCTGCAGCCGTCGCTCGCCGCCATCTCGCTCGCGCCGGTGCCGCTGGTGGTACTCATCGCCTACCGCTACGGCCACCGCTCGCGGCCCGCGATGCAGGAGGCCCAGCAGCGCATCGCCGAGCTCACCGCCGACGCCGAGGAGGCGGTCTCGGGCATCCGCGTGGTGAAGGCGTTCGCCCAGGAGCAACGCCAGTACGACCGGTTCGGCGGCTCGGCGCAGCGCGTGTTCGACCAGCAGCTCACCGCGACGAAGATCCAGGCGTTCTACTCGCCGCTGATCTCGTTCCTGCCGAACCTCGGCCTCGCCGCAATCCTGCTGTTCGGCGGTCACGAGGTCATCCACGGCACCCTATCCCTCGGGGCGTTCACCGCCTTCTACGCCTACCTGCTGATGCTCATCTCGCCGATGCAGTCACTCGGCTACCTGCTCGGCGCCGGCCAGCGCGCGGCCGCCTCCGGCGCGCGGATCTTCCAGGTGCTCGACCGCGAGCCCGAGATCGTCGCCCCGCCGGACGCCGCGCCGCTCCCCGCCGGGCCGGGTGCGGTCTCGCTGCGGAACGTCGGGCTCACCTTCCCGGGGTCCCCGCGGTCGGCGCTGTCCGGGATCGACCTCGAGGTCCCCGGCGGTTCGGTGGTCGCGCTCGTCGGCGGGATGGGCGCGGGCAAGTCGGCGCTGATGTCGCTGCTGCCCCGGCTCTACGACGTGAGCACCGGCGAGGTGGAGATCGACGGCGCCGACGTGCGCTCCCTGGACGTCGCCTCGCTGCGCCGGGAGATCGCGATCGTCGACGACGACCCCTTCCTGTTCTCGGCGACCGTCCACGACAACATCGCCTACGCCCGCCCGGAGGCGACCCGCGCCGAGGTGGAGCGCGCCGCCACCGCCGCCCAGGCCGCCGGCTTCATCGCCCGGCTCCCGGAGGGATACGACACGCGGGTGGGTGAGCGGGGGCTCACCCTGTCCGGCGGCCAGCGCCAGCGCCTGGCGATCGCGCGCGCGCTGCTCGCCCAGCCGCGGATCCTCGTCCTCGACGACGCGACCTCCTCGGTCGATGCGTCGACCGAGCAGGAGATCAAGACCGCGCTGGCCGAGGTGATGAGCGGCCGCACGACGTTCGTGATCGCCCATCGCCTGTCGACGATCGCCCTCGCCGACCGGATCGTGGTGCTCGAGGATGGTCGGGTGCTCGCCGACGGCACCCACGAGGAGCTGCTCGAGGCCTCCGAGCTCTATCGCGAGATCGCCACCGGCGAGGTCGGCCCCGCGGGGCCGGACACCGGCGAGCTCGGCGGGCGGGCGGTCGGGGGGGGGGCGCGCGGCGCGCTCGCCTAACTGGTTCCGGCTCGCGCGGGGGGTGAGCTCGGGCGGCTGCGCGAATGGCGGCGCGAACGGGTCCACCGCCATGGCTCGAAGTACCCGAGCACTGAACTGTTGGAG
>CAXTTD010000359.1:0-2816 GCA_964246945.1 uncultured Solirubrobacteraceae bacterium
GCGTGGGGGTGGCGTGGGCGGTGGCGGGTGTCGCGGTCGCGCGAGCGGCGCCTTATGAGATCAGGAACTTCACGCCGGTGGGTTCGGGAGCCGCCTGGGTCGTGGGCACCGGAAACCAGGCGTACGATCCCGTTCAGTCGGTGCAGCTCACGAGGGATGGTGGCGCGCGCTGGTCGGCGGTGACTCCGCCCGGCCTGGGTCGAGCGGGAAGATCGACGACGATCAGCTCGACGGACTTCGCGAGCCCCACCCGGGCCTGGGTGGCCGCCGCCTCGTCTGGGGGACGCGGCACGCTGTGGCGGACCGTCGACGCGGGGCGCAGTTGGGTGTCTGTGGGGCGGACGCCGGGCGACTGCTCGCTGCAGTTCGTGGATCCGCGCATCGGTTGGTGCGTGCAGATCGGCGCGGCGGCCGGAAGTGAATTCGTCACGATCGATCGCACGACGGACGGCGGGCGGACCTGGCATCAGGTGTCGCACGACATGGTGCCGCCTGGCCGCTCATCGCCTGATCCGATCCCGTCTGGATGCGATAAGTCAGTGACGCTCACGACCCCGACGCTTGGCTTTGCCAGCTCGGGCTGCAACGGTGGCGGCGGGTTCATCGAGCAGAGCACCGACGGAGGCAGCCGCTGGCATCAGCGACTGCGCTTGTCGCGGTCGCCGGACTCGAGCTACGGGGCGTTCACTGCGGTGATCGGTCGTGGACGCAGGGCCGCCGCCGGCTACACCGTGGCCGGTCGCGGCACCACTCACGTCTCGCTCGTGTATCAGAGCCGCGACGCCGGAAGGCACTGGGAGGCAGTCCGCCCGCCCGGTCCGGCGCGCGGCTACGACGTCGACATCGTGACCCCGGCAGTGTGGCGGCTGGTCGCGAGACGGACGGTGCTCGCCACCAATAACAGTGGGCGCACCTGGACGCGACTGAGCGCCGACGTCTCCCTCGGCCAAGACCCCGATGTGGACTTCACCACGCCCGAGGTCGGCTGGGAGCCTCCGGATATCCAATCCGGCTCCGGTGACGAGGCGCTGCGCACGATCGACGGCGGCCGGCAGTGGACGCGGGTCCACGTGCCCCTGCTTGCGAACCCCGACCGATAAGCCGTCATGCGCTCGCCGCCGAAGCCGCCGAAGCCGCTGGCGACGAGAGCGGCAACGCCGGGACGCCCGCGCCACCAGACGGAAGCGCCCCAGGCTCGGAGAGCGTCAAAGCCCCGCATGAGCGGGGCTTTCCTCGATGCGCCCGAGAAGACTCGAACTTCCACGGACCAATCGGTCCACAAGGCCCTCAACCTTGCGCGTCTACCAATTCCGCCACAGGCGCGTACGGCCGCAGCAGTATAGCCCCGGGTTCGCGGCCGCTCCCTGGCTTCCGAAGCCGCGCCCCGTGGCGGCCGTGGAGCCGGTCCGTCCGTCGACCGCGCTATCTTCACGAACACATGTTCGACCACGGCCGCGGCAGGGCCGGAACAACCGAGGAGTGACCTCATGGACCTCACCAAGCGCCAACAGGAGATCTTCGACTTCATCAAACGCTACTCGGCGGAGTTCGGGTACCCGCCGACGGTTCGGGACATCGGCAAGGCGGTGGGCCTGGCTTCGTCCTCGACCGTGCACGCCCACCTCGCGAACCTCGAGCGGATCGGCCTGCTGCGGCGCGACCCCACCAAGCCGCGGGCGATCGAGCTGCTCGACCGGGCGACCGCGGGGGTGCGCGCGGTGATGAGTCCCGGGCTGCCGCTCGTCGGCCAGGTAGCCGCCGGGCAGCCGATCGTCGCCGAGGAGAACATCGAGGAGTACATCCAGACGCCCGAGTTCGCGGGCGGCGGCGCCGGCTCGTACCTGCTGCGTGTGCGCGGCGAATCGATGAAGGACGTCGGGATGCTCGAGGGCGACCTCGTCGTCGTCAAGCCGCAGGACACCGCGCAGGATGGCGAGATCGTTGTCGCGCTCGTCGGTGAGGAGGCGACCGTTAAGCGGTTCTTCCAGGAGGCCGACCACGTTCGCCTGCAGCCGGAGAACGCGGCGATGGAGCCGATCCGCAGCCGCGACGTGCGGGTCCTCGGTCGGGTGGTCGGCCTGATGCGGAACATCTCATGACCGTGGTCGCGCCGCGGCGACGCGGCCGGCGGACACGGCCGGGCGGGCACGAGCGGGTTGCGGAGGTCGCCACGCCCGAGCCCGCGGGGAGCTTGGCCGCTTGCGAGCGGTCCTCGGGGGACGAGGCCGAGTCCCCGGCGCGGGTTCCATCGCTGTTCGACGGCGGGGGCGGCGAGCCGACGCTGGACGAGCTCGTGTCCGGCGTATGGAGATCGATCACGGCGCGTGAGCGGGTGCCCTGCCCGTTGTGCGGCGGGGCGATGACGCCCGTCTACGCCGCTCACGCTCAGCCGATCGCCGGGCGTTGTGAAGATTGCGGCACGACCCTCGGGTAGACCCCGACGCGGCGGCCGCGTCGGATGCGAATCAGTTCGTGTGTGCGGCGGCGCCGAACGGGCATCGGTGGAGTCGGAGCGCGTCCGCCGGATGCGCCCACTCGAGGAGAGGTAGGAAGCATCTCATGATCCTGCTTGGAGTCGTTCTGCTCATCATCGGCTTCGTCGCCAAGGTGGCTGTCCTGTGGGCGATCGGAATCATCATCCTGCTGATCGGGGCGGCGCTCGTCCTGTTGGGCGCCCTCGGGCATGCGGTCGGAGGCCGCCGGCACTACTTCTGACCCAGGCGTCCGCGCGCCCGGCTGCGGTCTGCGCGATCGGCGCCTGTTCGCGCGTCCGGGGGGCCCGGCCCCCCCCGGGGGGGGGGGGGGGGGGGGGGGGC
>CAXTTD010000359.1:2826-4003 GCA_964246945.1 uncultured Solirubrobacteraceae bacterium
GGCCCCCCGCCGCCCCCCCCCCCCCCCCCCCCCCCCCCCCCCCCCCCGGCCGCTCCCGTCGCCTGAGTGGACGAATTCGCAACTACGCGGCGCTTGGCGGCTCTGGCCGCAGCTGACGAGCGGCGGCGCACCCGCCGGACCACCGGTACGACTTGGTGCGCCGCGGCCCGCCATCCACGTCCAGCCACTCACCAGTCATCCAACGTACCTGCGAAACCACCCACTAAGCTCTCGGACGCAGGCTGAGCAGTCGCGGAGGCGTTTCGTCTTCGAGGAAAGTCCGGACATCACAGGGCTGAGTGGTCGGTAACGCCGACCCGGGGAAACCCGCGGGAAAGTGCCACAGAAAAGACACCGCCCAAGCCCGGCGCCCGCTGCAGAGGCACCGGGACGGTAAGGGTGAAATGGTGCGGTAAGAGCGCACCGGCGTCGCGGTGACGCGGCGGCCAGGTAAACCCCACTCGATGCTAGGCCAAGCAGGACCGTTTGCAGGTGACCCGCCAAGGTCCGGGTAGGCCGCGTAGATGGATGATTGCTCTCGACAAGATCCGGCTTATAGGCCTGCTACGGAAGAGCCCCGCCACCGTGCGGGGCTCTTCTATTTCCGGAGTGGCTCGGTCCCGGACGACGAGCGCCCCCGCCGCTCGGTGGCCGTCGCCACCGAGGTGAGCGCCTCGCCGTCGAGACGGTGGGTCGTCCATTCCTCGAGGCGTGCCGCTCCGAGACCCGCGTAGAAGGCGAGCGCCGGCGCGTTCCAGTCGAGCGCCGTCCACTCGAGGCGCGCGCAGCCCCGCTGCACGGCGATCGCCGCGACCGCGGCGAGCAGCGCCCGACCGACGCCGCCGCGGCGCACGCGCTCCGGGACGTAGAGGTCCTCGAGCCACAGACCCGGCCGGCACTCCCACGTGGAGAACGTCCCGTGGAACAGCGCGAAGCCGAGCGCCTGCCCGCCGTCGCCGATGGCGAGCAGCGCCTCGGCGCTCGGTTGCTCGCCGAATAGTGCATCGTGGAGCATCTCCGGAGTGCCGGTGACCGCCTCCGGCGCCCGTTCGTAGACGGCAAGCTCGCCGATGAAGCCGTAGATCGTCGCGACGTCGGCCGGCATCGCCGCGCGGACGCTCACGCCCCGGTCGGCCGCGCCTCGCTCCGGACCGGCTGCGCCCGGCGCCGGACCGGC
>CAXTTD010000360.1:0-3999 GCA_964246945.1 uncultured Solirubrobacteraceae bacterium
CGTGCTCGGATGAGAGGACGCGGCGCATGAACGCGTAGTCGCCGCCCTCCCAGCCGGCCGGGCGCTCTCGCGCAGGCCGCTGTCTGGGGGGACGAGCACCTGCATCCCGTCGTTGACGAGGCGTTGCATCTGCTCGGCATGCCAGTACCCCGCGTCCGCCAGCACGGTCTGGGGCGTCTGATCGACACCTGCGGCTTTGAGGTCACATAGCGCGGCGTGCACGACCGGTTCGGATCGGGCGTAGCCCGGGGCGCTGGTCACGACGTCAGCGGTGATCACGATCTGCCCGGTCGTCACCGCGGCCTGCGCGTTGTAGCCCTGCATCGGCGGCTGGCCCTCTGGATCATCACCCCGGAGTCGGGGTCGGTGGTGTTGATCTTCCCCTCGGGCACCCACGGCGCCACCCAGGGTTTGGGGGGCGCGCAGAGTCGTCGACCGTTGCGCGTCCCCGCGGTCGCGCGGTAGTGCTCATAGGCACGGTTCGCCGCGTGATGAAACGCGAGCTGCTGATCAAAGCGTCCCTTGACCTCACTGATCCGCTCATCGCGGTCGCGCGGAACAGTCCACGGGTTCGCGTCGCGCTCACGCTCGACCGCACGGCGGCCCTCCCGCAGCCACGCCTCACGACCCTCCGGCCAGGTGACAAACCGCTCGGGATCCAGGGCAAGGTCGACGTGATCGATGACCTGCTCACCCGCCGCGACTTGGGCTTCACGTTTGGCCTGCATCCGCTCCCGGGCGGCCTCCAGGGCCGCGCGGCCGCTCTCCCGTGTGCGCAACGCTTCCGGGACCTCATCCCCCCGCGCGTCCCCATGCCGCTCGTCTTCCTCCCGGTCGGTCTGCTCGGCCTCACCGAGGATCTCCTCCACGATCGAGACATACCGCCGGTTGCGGTCATATGACGCGCTGGCATGCAACTTCGTCCCGTCCACCGCGATCTCCCCCAACGACACCAGCCCGGCCTCGTTGCACAACGACAGCACCTCGACGAACAATCCGGCGATCGCGTCCTCGTGACGAGGACGAAACTCCGCGACCGTCGAGTGATCCGGGACCGTCATCGCGGTGATCACCCCGAAACGCGACATCCCCCGGCACGACCGCTCGATCATCCGCGACGACCGAATCCCGACGCAATACGCGTACAACAACAAGGCGACCACCTGAGCTCAGTCGCGGCATCGAACCCAGCAGCATTATTGTTGACAATCTTGGCGACATGACGATAGTCTCGGGGTGCGCAAGGAGGTTCTGCGCGAGACCGGGTGAGAGAGGAGCAGTGCCGTGACTTCAGGTCGCGTCAGCGTGGGGCGCGCGACAGCGCCCCGAGAGGCGGCGGATGTTTCCGGAGGCGGTTCGCGGGCCGTTCCCCTGACCCGGGGCACGCTCGCCGCGGTCGTCGTCGCGGTGTGCGTGGGGCAGGTCGCGCTCGCCATTCCCGCGGTGCTCAACGGTCTCTTTCAGGCCGACCTCGGAACGAGCGCCTCGCAGCTGACCTGGATCTCCGACGCGTTCCTCGTCCCCGTCACCCTGCTCGAGCTCTCCTTCGGCGTGCTGGGTGACCTGTTTGGGCGCAAGCGCCTGCTCGTCGGCGGCGCGCTCCTGCTCGCCGTCGGCGAGCTGATCGCCGTTCTCACCCCGGGCGTGGGCAGCTCGACCGACACCCGGGTGGCGGTGCTCTGGATCGGCGAGGCGATCGCCGGCATCGGCTGCGCCGCCCTGTTCCCGACGTCGCTGGCAATGGTCGCCGCCTCGACCCACAACGCCCGAGAGCGCGGCCGGACGATCTCCATCTACGCCGCCGCGCTGTCCACGGGTGGGTTCATCTCGCCGGTTCTCGGGGGCCTGTTGGCCAAGGTCAAATGGGGCTCGGATCCGTCCGCCAGCTGGCGCTGGGCGCTGCTCGCGGTGCTCGTCCTCGCCCTGATCAGCGCGGCGACGACGATCATCTTCGCCCGCGACTCCTCCTCGCCGCAGGGTCGCACGCTTGACTGGCCCGGCCAGATCACGATCGCGGTCGGCCTGTTCGCGCTCCTGTTCGCGGTGATCCAGGGGCCGTCGGCCGGCTGGGGGAGCGCTCAGGTGATCATCGGCTTCATCGTTGCGATCGTCGGCCTCGCCGCGTTCGTCCGCCTCGAGCTGCGCACCACCGCCCCGCTGCTGCGCCTCTCCCTGTTTGCCACCCCGGCGTTCGCCATCACCGCGATTGTGACCGTGCTCGGCATGTTCGCCTTCCTCGGCACCGCGGCGACCTCGAGCATTCGGCTCTCCTCCGTTCAGGCGTTTTCGCCACTGCACTCCTCGATCGCGTTCGTGCTCCTCCAGGGGTTCGCGCTCGTGCTGTTGCCGTTGATCTCCTACATGCTGCCGCGGGTCAACCCGCGTTGGATGCTTGGCGGCGGCTTCGTGCTCATGGCCGCAGGCGACCTCTGGGCCTCGACGGTGACAATCGAGCACGTCGCGGTGACGCCGCTCGTTGGGCCGCTCGCGCTCGTCGGCATCGGCTTCGCCTTCGCCATCTCGTCGGTGACCTCGGTGGCGGTCAACACGGTGCGGATCCAGTTCGCCGGCATGGCCAGCGCGACGACGAGCCTGCTGCGCGACTTCGGCTTTACGCTCGGCCCGGCGGTCGTCGCCGCGGTCGCGCTCAGCCGCGCCGCCACCGACATCCACGCCAAGGTCGCCGCGAGCCCCGTCCTGCAGCACAAGCTCGCGAGCTTCTACGCCTCCGCCGCCCACTCGCCCTCTGCGGCGGCCGCGGTGGGCGCGGTCAAGTCTGGGCCGCTCGGCGCCAACGGCGTGCCGGCCACCGCGGTGGTGGGCGGGAAGACGATCCCGCTCAATCCGCTCAAGGACGTCGCCTTCCACGCCCTTGGCCGGGCCTATCAGTTCGATTACGTGATCGTCGGCGTGGCCGCGGCGATCGCCGCGGCGCTCGTGCTGCTCGTGCTCCGCGCCGATCCCCACCACGACGCCGACGAGCTCGCTCGCGCCGAGGCCAACCCCTACGCGACCGCGGCCGAGGCCTGAGGGTCGCGTCGAGCGACTCTCATAGGCTGGCAAGCGTGACCGAGCCGGAGCATCCGACCCCCACCGAGCGGGCCCGGGACTGCGTGCGCGGGGGGTTTGATCCTCACGTCCACGTCGCGCCGGACTTTGCGCGGCGGCGCATCGACGACCTCGCGCTCGCTGATCGCTGCGCCGAGCTCGGCCTCGCCGGAGTCGGCCTGAAGTCGCACTACACGGCCACCCACGAGCGGGCGGCGGTGGTGAACGCGGCCCGGCCCGGCGTGCGCGCGCTCGGGACGATCGTGCTCAACGACGCGGTCGGCGGGCTCAACGCGACCGCGGTGGAGGTCGCCGCCCGCCAAGGCGCCCGGATTGTCTGGCTGCCGACCGTCTCCGCACCCGGCGAGTTCGCCGAGGTCGAGGGCTACGATCCGGACGGCGAGGTCCCCGTCTGGGTCCGCTTCGAGCTTGAGCTCCGCGCCGCCCCCGGGGTACGACCGCGGCCCGTCCCGGTGCTCGACGACGCCGGCCGGCCGCTGCCCGCGCTGCGGGAGGTCCTCGAGGTCGTCGCGCAGCACCGCATCGTCCTGGCCACGGGCCACCTCTCGCGGTGGGAGATCCCGATCGTCGTCGACGCTGCAGTCGCCGCCGGCGTGGCGACGATCGTCGTCACCCACCCGGAATTTCCGTCCCAGTCACTCTCCCCCGAGGTCCAACGCCAGCTCGCCGACCGGGGGGCGCTGATGGAACGCGCGTTCACGACGCCCTACACCGGCAAGTGCACGTGGGAGCAGATCTTCCAGGCCACCCGAGCGGTCGGCGCCGAGCGCACGGTGTGGGGCTCAGACCTCGGCCAGGTCTTCAATCCCCCGGTCGAGGATGGGCTGGCGATCATGGCCGACCGGTTCCTGCAGGCCGGCTTCAGCGAACAGGAGGTGCACACGATGGCGGTGGACAACACGAGGCGACTGGCGGGTGAGCTGTGAGCCG
>CAXTTD010000361.1:0-3999 GCA_964246945.1 uncultured Solirubrobacteraceae bacterium
GAACCTCGCGCGCTACGACGGCGTGCGCTACGGCCTGCGGGTCGCCGGCGACCGGGACCTCGAGACGATGTACAGCCGCACCCGCGGCGAGGGCTTCGGCCCCGAGGTCAAGCGGCGCATCATGCTCGGCACCTACGCCCTGTCGAGCGGCTACTACGACGCCTACTACGGCACCGCGATGAAGGTGCGCACCAAGATCGCCGAGGACTTCGCCGCCGCGTTCGCGGAGGTCGACTTCATCGTCACCCCGACGAGCCCGTGGACAGCGTTCCCCCTGGGCGCCAAGGCCGACGATCCGCTCGCCATGTACCTCAACGACTTCTGCACAGTGCCGATGCCGCTCGCCGGGATCCCGGCGATCTCGATCCCGTCCGGGCTCTCCGCAGGCCTGCCGGTCGGCTTTCAGCTCGCCGGGCCGGCGTTCAGCGAGAGCCAGCTGCTTGACGCGGCGTTCGCGCTCGAATCCGCGATCGGCTTCGACGGAAGTCAGGTGCGGGGATGAGCGCTGAGTTCGAGCCGGTCATCGGCCTCGAGATCCATGTCCAGCTGAAGACGGCGACCAAGATGTTCTGCGGCTGCGAGCTGTCGTTCGGCGATCCGCCGAACACTCACGTGTGCCCGACGTGCCTCGGGTTGCCCGGAGCACTGCCGGTGGTCAACGCCCGGGCGATCGACTACGCGATCCGGATCGGGCTCGCGCTCGGCTCGCAGATCGCCCCGCGCTCGATCTTCCACCGCAAGAACTACTTCTATCCCGACTCACCGAAGGCCTACCAGATCTCCCAGTACGACGTGCCGCTGTGCTCCGGCGGCGAGCTCGGCGGGGTGCGGATCCACCGCGTCCACGTCGAGGAGGACGCCGCCAAGCTCACCCACGTGGGCGAGAGCGGCCGCATCCACGGCTCCGACCGCTCGGTGGTGGACTTCAACCGCTGCGGCACCCCGCTGGTGGAGATCGTCACCGAGCCCGACCTGCGCTCCGCCGCCCAAGCCCACGAGTTCCTCTCCCTGCTGCGGGTCACCCTGCGCCAGCTCGGGGTCTCCGACGTGAACATGGACGAGGGGTCGCTGCGCTGCGACGCCAACGTGTCGATCCGGCCGGCCGGGACGGACGAGCTGGGGACCAAGACCGAGCTGAAGAACATGAACTCGTTCCGCTTCCTACAGCGCGGAGTCGAGGCCGAGCTCGCGCGCCAGATCGAACGCGTCGGCTCCGGCGGGGCGGTCGTCCAGGAGACGTTGCACTTCGACCCCGCCTCGGGCCGGCTTACCACGCTGCGCTCCAAGGAAGAGGCGCACGACTACCGCTACTTCCCCGAGCCCGATCTCGTGCCGCTGCTCGCCACCGAGGAGATGCTCGCCGCGGCACGCGCCGCGGTCCCCGAGCTTCCCGCCGCCCGGGCCCAACGGCTCGCTGCCGAGTGCGGGCGGCAGCCCCCCGGGGCGCGCGAGCCCGCCTGCGGGCGCCAGCGCGCCGACTTTTACGAGGCGGCACTCGCCGCCGCGAGCGACCCGGCGCCCGACCCGGTCGAACTCGCCAACTGGATCCCCCAGCTTGTGGAGCGGATCGGCTCCGACGCCGATCCGGCGGACACTGCGGTGACCCCGGCCGCGCTCGCCGAGCTCGCGGGGCTCGTTCAGGAGAAGCGGGTGAGCCGCGACGCCGCCCGGGAAGTGCTCACCCACCTGGTGGCCGAGGGCGGCACCCCAGCACCGATCATCGAGCGCGAGGGTCTCGGCGCGCTGTCCGCCGACGGTGAGGACGGCAATGGGCTCGCCGGCATCGTCGACGCGGCGCTCGCCGCCGATCCCGACGCGGCGGCGAAGCTCGCCGCCGGCAACCGGAAGGCGATCGGCCCGCTCGTCGGCTACGTGATGCGCGAGACCAAGGGCCGAGCCGACGGGGGAGAGGTGGCCCGGCTCATCCAGGAGCGCGTCCGCACGGGCTGAGCGGCCACCCCCCGGGGCATGAAAAAGGGCCCACCCGAAGGCGGACCCAGTTTCATCAATTATGCCGGCCTGAGACTGATCAGCGACGATCGGTCGACGCGCGACGCAGCACCATGCCGGCGCCGAGCAGAAGGACCGCTCCGCCGCCGAGGGCGCCGAGATCGAGACCGGTGAAGGGCAGCGATCCCGCGCTGGTCGTGGTGGTGGCGTTCGCGGCGTTGACGACGCCGGGCGACTTGGTCGCGGCGGCCGGGGCCGTCGTCTTCGCAGACGGGGACCTCGAGGCCTTCGCGTGATCGACCTGCTTGACTTTGGCCTGGCCGTAGCTCTGCCCAGTAGCTCCGCCATTCGCTGACGCGACGGCTGCCCCCGGGATCAAAAGCGCCAGACTCACGGTAAGCGCTGCAATCCGTTTCATCAGCGATAACTTCCTTTCAGCGAGATCAGAGTGTGAGCTTCATGCTCCGCACAGACGATGGGAGTATAGGGAGTTGCGCAGACCGCGCAAGTACGATGCACCGGTTTTCGAGAACTTTTGGTCATGGTAGGTAATCGATTTCGTTGAGCGCCTGCCCGATGGTCATCGGAGAACGGCTTCCGACCCGGCGTAGCGCGTTGCCGACCGACACCTGATCGGCGTCGAGATGGTGCGCGGTGCGCAGGTATTGGCGCGCGGTCCCCACCTCGTCTCGCGCAGAAGCGGCGAGCCCACGTCCGAACCACGCATACCAGGCGCCGGGCTCGCGCTGCGTCGCCTGGCGGAACAACGCCGTCGCGACCCCGGAGCGTCCGTTGACGAGGGCGACCGTCCCGCCGAGCTCGCCGGGATCGGACATGAGCGGGTTGAGCTCGTGGGCAGTGTGGAAGTCGGCGAGGGAGGCGTTCACGTTCGTATAGCTCGTCCGTTCGGCGCGGTCGAGTTCCCGCACCGCAAGGTACGGGATGCCGAGGACGGCAGTGGCGGCGAGCAGGGCAAGCGTGCCGAGGCCGGCGATCAGCACGGTGCGCGGCCGTGAGGTCGAGGCGCGTCGTTCCCGGACGAGCGCCGGGTCCAGAGACGGCCCGAGCCGGCCGGCCATCGCGAGAAAGCCGAGTGCCGGGCCGCTCAGCGCCGGCACCTCCCAGAACCAGTCGATCGACCCGTGGATGAGCCATACCCCGAGCGGAAGCAGCAGGGCGCCGAGCAGCATCCGATCGGCGAGCTCGCCCCGCCGCCGGGCGCGCACCGCGGCCAGCAGCGCGGCGGCCATGAACGCCGCGAACAGCACGAAGCCCACGATCCCGGTGGAGGCGAGCAGGCGCAGCTCGAGGCTGTGCGTCCACAACGGCTCCTCGGTGGTGTGCCGGTGGGTGAGGTACCAGTCGCCGAAGTTGTCCTGGCCGAGACCGCCGACCGGATGGGCGCGGAACGCCTCGAGCGCCGAGCGCCAGATGTCGTAGCGACCGCTGCCCACGGTGTCGAAGTGGCTCTGCGAGCTGTAGGACGTCGGCTCATGGGTGAACCCGTGCCACTGACGCGAGATGAACGAGCCCGGGTGATGGCTGGAGACCACGTAGAGCCCGCCGGCGACCGCGACGACCGCGAGCACCGCGGCGGCGCTGCCGAGCAGCCGGCGCGTGCGGGTCCCGAGCACCGGCCGACCCCGCGCCTGCTCGATCCAGCCCAGCAGCGTGCCCACCGCGAAGACCCCGGCGCACGCGAGCAGCCCGATCTTGCCGGCGTGGATCGCCGCGTGGGTGAGCGTCGCGGCCCGTGGGATCTGGAACAGGCGGAGCATCGGGTGGATCGCCACGAGCGGGCCCGCGGCGGGCAGGATGGCGGCGGCGATCGCGCGCAGGCGCCCTCCTGCCACGACGATCGACCAGATCCCGACGAGTGGCAGCGTGAACAGCCAGCCACGGCTCTGCACGGTGACCGCGAGCATCAGCTCGGCGGCGGCGAAGGCGAGCATCAGCCCCCGCAACGGAGCCGGCATCGCGCGGCGGGCGGCGAGGGCGACCGACACGAGCGCACCGATCGTGTACAGCGCGGCGGTCGAGTTGATGTAC
>CAXTTD010000362.1:0-3982 GCA_964246945.1 uncultured Solirubrobacteraceae bacterium
GTCACCCGCCTCCCCGCCAGCACCCCCTGAGAACGCCGCCATGTCCGCCCGCTTCGTCACCAACTTCCTCGTGCTGCTGCTCGGCGCTGCGCTGCTCGTCGTGCTGTTCGCGATGGGCCGGGCGACGAGCGACTGGGTGGCGGTGGGGGCCGGTGCGGGGTCGATCCTGCTCGCCACCTACAGCTTCGCCTGTCGTGAGCAGGGCGTCTACCAGCGGATCGCCGACGTCGCGATCGCCGCGCTCGGCGCGTGGGCGATCGTCGCCGCACGGGTCATGAACTACCACGGTCAGTGGCTCCTGTTCGGCGCCGGGATCGCGCTCACCGGGCTCGGGGCGCTCGGCCTGCTGATCCGCGAGCTCCACCTCGCCGGCGGGCTCCAGGTCGGCGCCTCCCGGATCGGGGCCGACGAGTTCGCGCGGCTCTCCACGCTGCAGCGCGACGCGGAGGCCCGGAGATGAAGGTTCGCGGCCCGCTCGCGGACTCCTACTGGGCGGCGGTCCTGCTCGTCGTGTGTGCGCTCGTCCCGTTCCTGGGGCTGAGCACGGCGCTCGAGCCGTTGATGCCGACGCTCTCCAAGGGCGTGCACCTCTCCAATCAGGCGCTGTCACTCACGTTCGGGATGTCGAACGCCGCCTACGCGCTCGGCACGGTGCTCGCCGTCCAGCTCGCGGTCCACTATCCCCAGCGGCGGCTGCTCGTCGGCTACGCGGCGACCTTCACCGTCGGCTCGGTGCTCGCTGCGACCGCGCTCACCCCGGGGCTGTTCATCGCCGGGCACGTGATCCAAGGGCTGTTCACCTCGATGATGCTGATCGGGGCCGCGCCGGCGCTGGTGCTCGGGTTCCCGACCTCGCGGCTGCCGACCACCGCGACGGTGATGAACCTCGGCATCTTCGGCGCCGTCGCCGCCGGGCCGTTCTTCGGCGGTCTCGAGGCGAACGCCCACGTGTGGCACCCGATCTTCTGGATCGTGTGCGGGATCGGCGCGACGGCCTTCCTGCTCAGCCTGCTCACCTTCACCGACTCCCCGGCGCAGGCCCCCGAGGCCCCGCGCGACTGGTGGGCGATCAACCTCGCGGGGCTCGGTTGCGCGAGCGCGTTCTTCGGCGCCTCCGAGCTCGACACCCACCCCATGATCTCGCTGGTGACGCTCGCGCCGCTGGTCGGCGGCGCCTGCCTGCTCGTCCTGCTCGTCCTGCACCAGGTCCGCGCCCGTAACCCGCTGATGCCGATGAAGCAGCTCCTCACCACCTTCTGCGTGCCCGCGGTCCTCATCGCCATGAGCGCGGGCGCCGGCGCGATTCCGCTCATCGAGCTCGCCCAGACGGCACTCGCGACCTCGGTCTCGCCCGCTCACCTCGGGGTGCTGCTGCTGCCGTTCCTGGGCGGCGCGCTGCTCACCGCGCTCCTGTTCGGCGTACTCGTCCGCACGCGCTTCGTCCCCCTGCTCGCATGGGCGGGCCTGATCGCCGTCGCCGGCGGCGCCGCCGTGCTCACCGGCATGACCGGTGGCCCCCACGCGCTCGTGATCGTCGGTTCGGGCCTCATCGGCCTCGGCGTCGGCTCCTCGGTCGCCCCGGCGCTGTTCGCGGTCGGCTTCACCCTCAATGCCCCCCAACTCCCGCGCGTGTTCGCGATGCTCGAGCTGCTGCGCGGTGCCGCCGCGTTCGCCGCCGGGCCGATCATCCTGCACTTCGCCAAGACGGTGAGCCACTCGCCGGTGACCGGCACCCGCGACGCGGTGTGGCTGTGCTTCGCGATCGTTGGCGCCGGCGCGCTCGTCTCGCTCTACGTGTGGATCCTCGGTCGGGGCAAGCTCCAGGTGCCGGACATCGCCCACTGGGAGGACACCGGCGAGCCCGCGTGGTACTCACCGCCGCTGTTTGCGGGAATCCGCAACCTACCGACGTCGGCTGGCGCGAACGGCTCCCACAACGGACACGCGCTCGTCGACCCGAGCTCCCAGGAGGCCGCGCGGGTCGAGGCCTTCGCGCGGGCGGTACGCCTCGCGCGCGGCGAGGGCGAGCCGAGCGGGAACTGACCGGAGTCAGGACCGTCGCGCGAGATAACGTACTCCTGCACCGGTGCCCAACTTCGGCGACTTTCAGCTCGAGATCTACCTGCGCGGCCTCGCCGGCGAGCGCGCGAGCCTGCCGCTGAGCTATCCCGAGCTCGAGGCGCGCGCCCAGGCCGCACTGCCGCGCGAGGTGTACTCCTATGTCGCCGCCGGCGCGGGCAACGAGCACACTCAAGGCCTCAACGTCGCCGCCTTCGACCGCTGGGGGCTGATGCCGCGGATGTTGTCGGGCGCCGCGCAGCGAGACCTCGGCGTCGAGCTGTGCGGCTGGTCGCTGCCGAGCCCGCTGATGCTCGCGCCGATCGGCGTGATCGGGATCTGCGACCGCGGCGGCCACGGCGACCTCGCCACCGCGCGAGCAGCAGCGCGCACCGGGGTGCCGATGATCGCCTCGACGCTGATGAACGATCCGCTGGAGGAAGTCGCCCCCGCGCTCGGCGACACCCCGGGGCTGTTCCAGCTCTACACCCCGAGTGACCGCGAGCTCGCCGAATCGTTCGTGCGCCGCGCCGAGGCGGCCGGGTTCCAGGGACTGGTGATCACGCTCGACACCACGATCCTCGGGTGGCGCCCGCGCGACCTCGCGCTCGGCAACTTCCCCCAGCTGCACGGCCACTGCCTGGCCAACTACTTCTCAGACCCCGTGTTCCGCGCCAAACTGTCCGCGCCCCCGGAGGAGGACCCGCGCGCCGCGGCGCTCATGTGGGCGACGGTGTTCGGCAATCCCGGTCTCGACTGGGATGACTTCGCCTGGCTGCGCGGGCTGACCCGGTTGCCGATCTTCCTCAAGGGCATCTGCCACCCCGACGACGCCCGACGTGCCCTGGATGCGGGCGCCGACGGGATCTACTGCTCCAACCACGGTGGTCGTCAGGCGAACTCCGGTCTGGCGGCGATCGACCTGCTGGCCGACGTGGTCGACGCGGCCGGCGACGCGCCGGTCATCTTCGACTCCGGGGTGCGCGCGGGCGACCACGTCGTCAAGGCGCTCGCCCTCGGCGCCCGCGCGGTCGCGGTCGGACGACCCTACGCGTGGGGGCTTGCGCTCGGTGGCGAGGACGGGGTCGTCCATGTGCTGCGTTCGCTGCTGGCCGAGACCGACCTGCTGATGGCCGTCGACGGCTACCCCTCGCTCGCCGCGCTCACGCCCGATGCGCTGCGGTCAAGCGCCGCGCCGGTGCCGACTGTGACCACGGCGCCCACTCCGTCGCCCGGCTGATTCAGGACCGCTTCCCGCCCTCAGGGGCTCGCACGCGCGCGTCCTTGGCGAGCGACGCTTCGCGGAGCCCGGCCTGGAAGTCGAGGATCGCCTGCGTGCGTCCTGGGTCGCCGGCCGCCAGGATGCGCGCGGCGAGCAGGCCTGCGTTGCGCGCGTTGCCGATCCCGACCGTGGCGACCGGGACGCCGGCCGGCATCTGCACGATCGAGAGCAGCGAGTCCATCCCCTCGAGGTGGCGCAGCGCGACCGGCACGCCGATCACCGGCAGCGGGGTGACCGCGGCGAGCATGCCGGGCAGGTGGGCGGCGCCACCGGCGCCGGCGATGATCACCTTGAGGCCCCGCTCGTGGGCGCGACGGCCATATTCGAGCATCTCGTGGGGGGTGCGGTGGGCGGAGACGACTCGGATCTCGTGCGCGATCCCGAGCTCCTCCAGGGCGCCGGCGGCCGCCCGCATCGTCTCGAGGTCGGAGTCCGATCCCATCACGATCCCGACCTCGGGTGCCGGCGTCACGGGCCGCCCTCGAGGATCTCCGCCGCGCGGCGGGCGGTCGCCCGGGCGGCGGCGACGTCGGCGCCGAGCGCGGTGACGTGTCCGAGCTTGCGGCCCGGCCGGGCCGCTTTGCCGTAGAGGTGGACGTGGGCACGGGGGACGGCGAGTGCCGCCTCAAGCCGCTCCCGGGG
>CAXTTD010000363.1:0-3981 GCA_964246945.1 uncultured Solirubrobacteraceae bacterium
GTCCCCACCGGAGCGCCGACCTGGCGGGCCGGGCCGGCCGAGCCTCCGGTGGTCTGGGCCGCGTGGGTACTCAGTGCCGTCTGCTGGGCCTGGGCGGCCTGGCGACCGACCTGCGTCGCATAGTCGCGCAGCTGCTCGAGCTCGTCCTCGGCGTCCTCGGCGCGCTCACGCAGCAGCGCGGTCTCGCGCGCCTGGACGAACACCATGATGATCAGCAGGGCGACCGCGATGAGCGCGACGAAGCCGAGCGCGGCACCGACCTTGTCGACGAAGCTGCGGACCGTCACGGCGTAGGGCAGGAGGACGGCGGTCATCAACGCGGGCAGTCTAGGGCTCGACCCGGCCCGCTTCGGCGCGCCGGGGGATGGGCTCGTCAGCGGCGAGCGTCACCCGCGAGCCAGAGAGGTCGAACACGTGGGCGGCGAGCGCCGACGCGTCGCCCTCGAGCACGAGCAGGTTGACGTCGTCGAAGATCCGGCGCACCCAGTCGGGGTCGAGCGGTGCGTGGTCGGCGCGCATGATTCGCGGCGCCGGGGTCGGCTGGACGCGCTCGTGGACGTCGAACAGCTCCTCGTCGAACTTCTCACCGGGTCGAGCACCGGTGATCTGGATCGCGATGTCGCGGTCGGGCTCGAGGCCCGAGAGCCGGATCATCTGACGCGCGAGGTCGATGATCGAGACCGGCTCGCCCATCTCCAGCACGTAGACCTCGCCGCTCGAGTCCCCCAGCGACCCGGCACGGATGACCAGCTGCACGGCCTCGGGGATGGTCATGAAGAACCGCTTCATCCGCTCGTCGGTCACCGTCACCGGCCCGCCGGCGGCGATCTGGCGGCGGAAGATCGGGACCACCGAACCCGAGGAGCCGAGCACGTTGCCGAAGCGCACCGTCGCGTAACGCGTACCGGGGAACGCAACCGCCTCGCTCTCGACCGCCCACTCGGCGAGCGCCTTGGAGGCGCCCATCACCGTCTTGGGCGCGACCGCCTTGTCGGTCGAGATGAGCACGAAGCGACGCACCCCGAGCTCGCCGGCGATGCGGGCGACCAGCCGCGTGGCCAGGGCGTTGTTGCGCACCGCCTCCACCGGGTTCTGCTCCATCATGCCCACGTGCTTGTAGGCGGCGGCGTGGAAGACCGCCGCCGGGCGGTACTCGGCGAACACCTCCCGCATCCGCTCCTCCTCCTTGCAGTCGGCGAGGACGGGAATCGCGGTGCGGACGTGGCGGTCGTCCTCGAGCTCGCGCTGGATGTCGAACAGGTTGTCCTCGGCGTGGTCGACGAGCACCAGCCGCCGCGGACCCACCCGGGCGATCTGGCGGCAGAGCTCGGAGCCGATCGAACCCCCGGCGCCGGTGACGAGCACCGTCTGGTCGCGGAGATAGGCGCCGACCTGCGCGAGCTGCTCGCGGATCGGCTCGCGGCCCAGAATGTCCTCGACGCGGACCTCGCGCAGCTGACGGGTCACCTGCAGCTGCCCGGAACCGTCGCGCAGCAGCTCGAACACGGTCGGGGTGGTGCGCACCGGGATGCCGCGCTCGCGGCAGGCGGTGACGATGCGCCCGCGCAGCTCGCCGGAGGCCGACGGGATCGCGATCACCACCTCGTCGGGCTCGACCTCGTCGAGCACCCGCGCGAGGTCGGAGCTCGTGGTGCGCCCGAGGATCTTCAGCCCGTGCTCGTCCTTGGTGCCGACCTTGCGCGGATCGTCGTCGAGGAAGCCCACCGGGCTCAAGCCCAGCTCGGGGTTGCGCAGCAGCTCGCGGACGACCAGCCGTCCGCCCTCGCCGCCGCCGACGATGAGCGCCTGGCGGGCGTTTCGGTAGCGCGTCGGGGAACGGACCCGGCCCTCGGAGATTGTCTGCACCGCGAACCGCACGGCGATCAGCAGCGCGCAGGCGAGCAGAAAGAACAACGCGATGATCGAGCTCGGCAGGCCGACGGTGCTCGTGACGGCGTGGCCGGGCCGCAGCACGGTCGCGTAGTACCGGTGGTGGTGATAGATGCGGCGGGCGACCTCGGTCCGGGTGTTCACGGTCACCGGATGCAGCAGCGCGACCGCGCCGACGATCACCAGCGTGGCCAGGAACACCGCCTTGAGCACCGCCGCGTAGTCGCGCTGGCCGGCGAACCGCCACAGTCGCTGGTAGGAGCCGAACGCCCCGAGCGCGACCACGGTGACGAGCAGCACCCACCACCACGTCCCACCGAGCAGGTGGGCATAGCGGGCGTTGCCCCCCGAGAAGCGGCCCTCGAGGCGAAGCCAGTATGCGAGGAAGTAGGCAAGCGCGGCGAGGACCCCGTCGAGCACCAGCTGGGCCAACGCGTGCCGGTGGACGGGGAACGCCGCGGATCTCATCCGTCGGCGCATGCGGCGGAAAGTCTAGTGTCGAGGAGGATTAGCGGTGTGTGTGCGTCGCCGGGCGGCAGAGCAGCGCGACGAGCTCGACGGGGTCGCGGCGCGCGTGCCCGCCCTCGCGACCCCCGGCGCGCTTGGCGAGCGTCACCTGCCCGGGGTCCGAGAGCCGCCGCAGCCGCCCGTCGGCGATGAGCCGCTCGTCGACGGCCCCCAGACGCCCCTCGAACACGGTGAACACCGGCGTGCCGAGCGCCACCGCCTCGCGGTTCATGGTCCCGCCCGCGGACACCATGAGGTCGGCGTAGGCGATCAGCGACTGGGCGTCGATCGCCGACTCGGGGACGATGAACCCGCCCCGGCGGGCGAGCTCGGCGCGCTGCTCGGCGGTGCGCGGCAGCACCACCGTCTGGGTCCCGCGCAGCCGCGCGAGCACGCCTCCGAACAGGTCGTTCTCGAAGCGGTGGTAGAGCGAGACCGCCGGCGGGGTGCGCACCACCGCGATCGGCTGCAGCGGATCGAGCCCGAGCTCGCCGAGCACCGCGGGTTCGGGCGCGAAGTCGGCGAGGTAGTACTCCTCCTTGAGCCCCGCGTAGGCGTTGATCTTCCCGCGCGCGCCGTAACGGTAGAGCCGCTCGGCGGGAATCAGATCGGGGACCACCACGCCCTGGGCGAGGCGGCAGTTGACGGTGTGCTGGACGGTCGCCCACTCGTAGTCGAACATCGTCGAGCACGGGATCCGCAGCAGCGCGGCGGCGACCGTCACGTCGTTGGAGCCGTGGCCGAGCGCGAGGTCGAACCCCCGGCCCCGGGCCCACCGGGTGAGGGCGAGCGAGCGGTCGGCGAGCCCCCGCGCCTTGTCGGCGAGGGCGGCGCCGCGGTGGCGGCCGATCGCGGTGTGGGCGATGTGCAGGCGATCGCACAGGGCGAGTGTCTGAGCGAAGTCCCGCGCGGTCACCGACACCTCGTGGCCCTGGGCCCTCAGGCGCTCGATCACCGGGCGCATCACCAGCACGTGGGGAGAGTTCGTGAGATCGATCCACACCCGCATCGGCGCCCCCGAGCCAGCGTCAGTCCGCGGTGGCGAGCGCCGCGAGCACCTCGCCGGCCTGCGCGGCGCCGAGCACGGGGCTGATCGGCAGCGCGATGTTCTGCGCCCCGAGCGCGTCGGTGACCGGCAGCTCGAGCTGGGGGTCGGCGTAGGGCGCCATCGCCGGCTGGCGGTGCAGCGGGACGCGGTAGTAGCCGCGGGCCTGGACCCCGGCCGCATTGAGCGCCCGCAGGATCCCGTCGGCCCGCGGGTGGGTGACCACGAACAGGTGCCAGGCGGGCGCGACGCCCTCGGGCACGGTGCACACGCCGGCGTGCTCGGCGACGCCCGCGTCGAGGTATGCCTGCGCGGCAGCGCGGCGCCCCTCGCTCCAGGCGTCGAGGTGGGGCAGCAGGATCCGCAGCACCGCGGCCTGCAGCTCGTCGAGGCGCGAGTTGTAGCCGACGAGCTCGAAGGTCTCCTTATCGCGGGAGCCGTGGAAGCGCAACGTGCGGGCGAGCTCGGCGATCTCGGGGTCGTCGGTGGCGATCGCCCCACCGTCGCCGAAGCACGGCAGGTTCTTCGAGGGATAGAAG
>CAXTTD010000364.1:0-3964 GCA_964246945.1 uncultured Solirubrobacteraceae bacterium
GTACCGCCCGACAACCCGGAGCGGAGTGCCGTCGCGCATGAGCTGCACCGCGCCGATCTGCTCGCCGAGATCGCCTCGCTGCGGCGCTGTCTCGCGATCACGGGCACCCATGGCAAGACGACGACGTCGTCGATGGTCGTCCATGCGATGCGTGGCGCGGGGATGGACCCCTCCTACGTGATCGGCGGGGAGCTGCGGGCGACCGGAGTCAACGCCGCGTGGGGGACGGGGGAGTGGATCGTCGTCGAGGCCGACGAGTCCGATCGCTCGCTGCTGAAGCTGAGCCCCGAGATCGCCGTGCTCACCAACGCCGAGCTCGATCATCACGCAACGTACGCGTCGCTTGAGGACCTGCAGGCGACCTTCGCCCAGTTCATGGCCGCGGCAGATCGCGCGGTCGTGTGGGATCGCCCGGCGCTGCGGGCCCTCTGCCCCCCGGAGGTCAGCGCCTTCGACGCCGACGATGCGCAGCTCGGCCCCGAGGGCTCGCGGTTTCACTGGCGGGGGATCGAGGTCGCCGTGGGGGTGCCGGGCGCACACAACGCCACCAACGCCGCCGGAGCGCTCACCGCCGCCGCCCTCGCTGGCGCCGACCCGGCGCGAGCCGCGGCGTCGCTCGCCGACTTCGCCGGTGCGCGCCGACGCCTTGAACTGCTCGGCACCACGGCGAGTGGCGCCCGCGTCTACGACGACTACGCGCACCACCCCACCGAGGTGGCGGCCATGGTCGCGGCGGCCCGGTCGATGGCGCCGCGACGGGTGATCGCCGTCTTCCAGCCCCACCTCTACTCGCGCACCCGTGCCCTCGCGGGAGACTTTGGCCGGGCGCTTGCCGGCGCGGATGCGGCGGTGGTGCTCGGGATCTATCCCGCCCGCGAGTCCGCCGAGGACTTTCCGGGGGTGAGTGGCCGCTCGGTGGCGGCGGCCGCGGCCGATGCGCCCGGCTCCCGGGGGGTCGCCTGGCTGCCGGAGCTCACCGACGCCGAGACCTACCTGCGCACCCTGCTGCGCGAGGGCGATCTGTGTCTGATCATGGGCGCGGGGAACGTCGACTCACTCGGCCGCGCACTGGTCCTCTGAACGCGCCGCTGGCCGCCGGAGCCGGCTCTAGGCTCAGCACCGCCATGGCCGATCTTCCCGCCGGCGTTCGCCGCGACCACCCGCTTGCGCGGCTGACGACGATCCGCACCGGCGGCAGCGCCGAGTTCTTCGCCCGCCCGGGCACGAGCGCCGAGCTGCAGGAGCTGCTCGCTTGGGCGGCTGAGCACGCTCTCGAGGTAGGGGTCGTGGGCTCGGGGTCGAACCTGCTGGTGGCGGACGACGGCGTCCGCGGCCTGGTGCTGAAGCTTGATCGTGACCTGTCCCACATCGAGGCGGAGGACAGCCACCTCGACTGCGGTGGGGGGGCGCGGCTGCCCGCCGTCTCCGCGCACGCCGCCCGGCTCGGTCTCTCGGGGATCGAGTTCGGGGTCAACATTCCCGGCACGGTCGGCGGCGCGGTACGCATGAACGCCAACGCCTACGGCGGCGAGCTCGCCCGGACGCTCGAATGGGTCGACGTGGTGAGCGCGTCCGGGACCAAGCGCCGCGCGCCGCGGACGCTCGGCTTCGCCTACCGGCGCTCTACGCTCGGGTTCGGCGAGGTCGTCGCCCGGGCCCGGTTCGCGCTCACGCGCTCTGATCCCGAGCGGGTGCGGGCGACGCTCGCCGAGCTGCGCACCCGCCGGCGCCAGGCGCAGCCCTCGGGAATCAAGACCTTCGGATCGACGTTCAAGAATCCCCAGGCCCCGGAGAATCGCAGCGCCGGGATGCTGCTCGACGCGGCCGGCTGCCGGGGCCTGCGGATCGGGGACGCCGGGATCTCCGAGAAGCACGCGAACTTCGTGGTCAACGACGGACAGGCGAGCACCGCTGAGGTGATCGCGGTGATGGCCGAGGCCCGGCGGCGCGTCGCCGAATGCTTCGGCGTCGAGCTCGAGCCCGAGGTGCAGACGCTGGGGGCCGTGGGGCTGCCCGCGGAATGGAGGTCCGCGTGAGCGCGGCCACCCGACGGCGGCTCCCGCCCCGGGTGCGTCTGCCGCGGATCTCGGCCCGGGGGTGCGCGGTGCTGCTCGCGCTCGTCGCGGTGCTCGTCGGGGCGTTCTTCTGGGTGCGCCAGTCCTCGCTGGTCGCGGTGCGCCGGGTGACCATCACCGGGGTGAGCGGCCCCGACGCCGGCCAGATCCGCACCGCGCTCGCCGGCGCTGCGCATGGGATGAGCACGCTGGACATCGACGCCCGCCGCCTGCACGCCGCGGTCTCGCCCTACCCGGTCGTCCGGGCCCTGCGCCTGCACGCCGACATTCCCCACGGGCTGCGGATCACCGTCGTCGAGCAGATCCCGGTCGCCGTCATCCTCGCCGGCGGAGACCGCATCCTCACCGCCGCCGACGGCACCCTGCTGCGCGGGGACCACGCGAGCTCCGCGCTGCCGACGATCGCCTCGTCGATCGTGCCCGGCGGCAGTCGGGTCACCGGGGCTACCCGGG
Source organism: uncultured Solirubrobacteraceae bacterium (assembly GCA_964246945.1). Taxonomy (GTDB): domain Bacteria; phylum Actinomycetota; class Thermoleophilia; order Solirubrobacterales; family Solirubrobacteraceae; genus Palsa-465. Next base: position 2,529 of record CAXTTD010000364.1, read on the forward strand.
AGGAGGTCGCGCTGCTCGCGTCGGCGCCCTATCCGCTGCTCGCGAAGCTCGCGAGCGCCGGCGATGCCTTCGGGGCCCGCGGGCTCGAGGCCACATTGCGCAACGGCCCGACAATCTACTTCGGAGCCGACTCGGCGCTCGCCGCCAAGTGGCGCGCGGCGGTGGCGGTGGTCGCGAATCCGACCTCGGAGAGCGCCAGCTACATCGACGTCACCGACCCCGCGCGCCCCGCGGCGGGCGCCGGATCCGACGCTGACGGAGCGTCAACCACCCATGCCTCACCCTCGAGTGCAGGTTGAGGTTGCAATTCTGAGTAGCCTTCGGTCATAATCGAGACTTCCCCGATCTGCAAGGATCGTTGCGCGCGGCCATTCGCCGTTGACACCCCGTGCGCTCAGGCCCTAACGTGCCCAGCCGCGGGTCTGCGACCCGTGCCGCACATACACTCAACCCCAGCTAGAGGGTCGGTCCAACACATGGAAAGCGGAAGCTACTTGGCAGTCATCAAGGTCGTCGGCGTCGGTGGCGGTGGCACGAACGCCGTCAACCGGATGGTCGACGCCGGACTGCGAGGCGTCGAGTTCGTCGCGTGCAACACCGACGCGCAGGCGCTGGCGATGTGCGACGCCGACATCAAGCTGAACATCGGCCACCAGCTCACCAAGGGCCTCGGGGCCGGCTCCAATCCGGACATGGGCCACGGCGCCGCCGCCGAGTCGCGCGACGAGATCAAGGAGGCGCTCAAGGGCGCCGACATGGTGTTCGTCACCGCGGGCGAGGGGGGCGGCACCGGTACCGGCGCCGCACCGGTGATCGCCGAGATCGCCAAGAACGAGATCGGCGCGCTCACCGTCGGCGTGGTCACGCGGCCGTTCTCCTTCGAGGGCACCACGCGCGCCCGTCAGGCGCAGGAGGGCATCGCCCGCCTGCGGGAGAACGTCGACACGCTGATCGTCATCCCCAACGAGAAGCTGCTGTCGATCGTCGAGCGCCGCACGACGATCCTCGAGGCGTTCCGCGAGGCCGACAACGTGCTGCGCCAGGGCGTGCAGGGGATCACCGACCTGATCACGATCCCGGGGCTCATCAACCTTGACTTCGCCGACGTGCGCACGATCATGCAGGACGCCGGCTCCGCGCTGATGGGCATCGGCACCGCCGCGGGCGAGAACCGGGCGGCCGAGGCGGCCAAGGTCGCGATCTCCTCGCCGCTGCTCGAGGAGTCCGTCGAGGGCGCCACCGGGATCCTGCTCAACATCACCGGCGGCAACGACCTCGGCCTGTTCGAGGTCAATGAGGCGGCCGAGATCGTCCACGGCGCCACCGACTCGAATTCGAACATCATCTTCGGCGCGGTCATCGACGACTCCCTCGGGGACGAGGTCCGCGTCACGGTGATCGCCACCGGCTTCGACAGGGTCGCCCCGAGCCCCGGC
>CAXTTD010000365.1:0-3935 GCA_964246945.1 uncultured Solirubrobacteraceae bacterium
GTCGCTGAGCGGTGGGTGGCGGGGACGAGGGGGAGGCGCCGGCGGCAGAGCCGGAGCGGGAGCGGCGCGTACGTATTTGAGCCCACTCGTGCCTTCGGAGAGGTCGAGTGGGGCGTTTCGGCATTCCGAGTGTCGAAACGTCCCGATGCGCGTCGGTCAGCCCGTGAGTGGGATGAAATAGCACCGCCACCGACCATTCGCCGCCGACCACCCGCGGGGACCAGGGACCACCCCCGGAGCCGCCGACCACCCTCCCGGGGCCAGCGACCCGCCACCCGAGAACCGAGGCGAGGTCAGACGGGCGGGCGCACCGGGTCGGGCAGCCCGCCGCTCTCGACCGTCACCGGCTCGCCCAGCTCCTCGGAGGCGACCGCGTCCACGCTCTCCTCCGCCTCGAGCTCCTCGTCGGAGTCGTGCTGACCGTCGCACAGGATGCGGAAGTTGCCGGTGGTGCCGCCGTCGTTGTGCAGCACGATCCCGGGGAGGATCGTCTCCCCCTCCTCGAGGTCGAGGCGCTCGATGTCGAAGTGCGACATCCCGATCCCCCAGCTCGTGTGATCGGGGTTCTCGCGGTCGTGGGCGTTCAGGGCGATCTGGAAGCTCTGCAGGAGCTTCGCCATCGTGGCGGTGTCGACCATTGCCCGCGAGGATAGGCCCCTCCGAGAACAAGCTGCGGCTCAGGTTGAGGCCATGCCTCTGGAAACCGCACGCGGATCGCAACGCGCGCTTTTACATAGGATTGCGCGATCACAGTCACGGTCCCCCTCCCGCCGCGGTTCAAACGCTGGCGGACGCAACTCGACACCGCCACCGGCACAGCGATGGCCCTCGTCCTGGTCGGAACTCTGGCGGTGGCTTGGGAGGCGCGCCATTCGACGTTCACCGGAGATGACTGGGGCTTCATCCTGGACAGACGAGGTGTTGCCGCCAACGTCTATCTGACCCCTCACAACGAGCACCTGTCGGCTCTGCCGATCCTGGTCTACCAGATTCTTCTCGCCGTCTTCGGTGCCCGCAGCTACGCGCCTTTTGTGGCCGTCCTGCTGATCATCCACTACACCGTCTGTCTCCTCGTCTACGCACTCGCTCGCCGGTACGTGGGTCGCTGGGTCGCACTCGTCCCGGCGGCCATCCTCGTTGTCCTCGGACCGGCCTGGCAGGACCTCCTCTGGGCCTTTCAGATGACCTACCTGGGATCCGTCGCTGCGGGCCTGGGTATGGCGCTGTGCCTCGAACGATGTGACCGCTACGGAGATCTGTGGGCCGGCGTGCTGCTCGGGATCTCGATCTTGTGCTCCAGCATCGGTCTATCGATGATCCCGCTCGCCGTCGTCATGATCGTGCTCACGCGACCGGTGTGCTGGCGACGGTTGTGGCTCGTCGGGGTGCCGACCGGGCTGTACCTCCTGTGGTACCCCTTCTACGGCGTCAACACGACGCGGGCCAGCAACATCCCGAGGATCCCGCATTACGTGTTTGATGCGGCTGCGGCCGGGATCGCGTCGGTCACGGGAGTCGCTCAGACGCACACTTCGCCGTTTCTGGTGTCAACGACCTGGGGACGCTATCTCCTGGTCGTGGCCGTCATTCTGCTCACGATCCGCATTGTTCGCGGCGCGCGAGTGGCTCCTCTGACCTGGGCCGCGCTGGTCGCGGCGTTCGCGCTCTGGATAGCCGAGGCCATCGAATACTTCCCCGGCGGGCGGGAGGCAGCTCAGAGCCGATACCAGTACACCGCCGCGGTCTTGATCCTCGTCGCGGGCTTCTCGGCGGCCAAAGGCGTGCGCCTCGGGCGACGAGCGCAGGCACTCCTCGTCCTGGCCACGCTGGTGGTGGTCGGGGCGAACTTCAACATGCTCCACAGCCGAGTTGCATTCTGGTCGCTGAACAGCGCATACGATCGCAGCGAGGAGGGATCGCTCGAGATCTCCCGCGGAGTCGTCTCGCCCGGCTTTCAACCCGAAAATACGATCACGACCGCCTTGGTAGGCGATCACAACATCACGGTGATCACGGCCGGACCGTATTTCTCGGCTGCTCGTGCGTTCGGTTCACACGCGTTCACGCCGGCGCAGATCCTCCGGCAGCCGGAAGTTGTCCGCGAGGCCGCGGACGTGGTTCTCATCCTCGGAGAACGCCTGCACCCGGCGAGTGACGACGGGGCCAAGCTGGATCCCACGATGTGTCGCTCCACCGTGAACGGAACCGCCGACGAGACCGTTGCGCGTACCACCCTCATCGTGCGAAATGGGTCTGGAGCGCCAGCCCACCTAGAGCTTCGCCGCTTTGCCAGGTTGTACGGATTCCCGCCCTTCACGGTCCCCGCGGGCAGCACCGTCGCCGTGCACCTTCCCGCCGACCACTCCAGGATCCCATGGCATGCCCGACTGCTCGCCGGAGCGGGCGCGAGGCTCTGTGCTCACTGAGTTTGCCACCGTTGAGAAGCGACACGCCGACGCCCGGGGGAGGCAACCACCGACGGCAGTCCTCCCTACCCTCGCTCGATGATCTCGATCCGGTAGTCGTCCGGGTCGCGCACGAAGCAGATCCGGGTGCTGCCCACCAAGTAGGGGGCGCGCTCGGGCTCGATTCCGAGCTCCGCGAGCTCGGCGAGGCGGCCGTCGAGGTCGGGGGTGGTGATCGCGATGTGGCCGTAGCCGGTGCCGATCTCGTAGGGCTCGGTGTGACCGTGGTTGAACGTGAGCTCGAGGCGTGGCTCGGGGCCGTCCTCGGGCAGGTTCATGAACACGTTGGTCGCCTCGTCGCGGATCGGCGCCCGGCGCACCTCGTGGAAGCCGAGCGCCGCGTAGAAGGCGACCGAGCGATCGATGTCGGTGATCCGGTAGCAGGTGTGGATGAGGCTCATGTCGCCAAGGCTACCCGGGAGCACTCGCGGTCACTAGGCTCGGCCACATGATCATCGAGCGCTCCATGAGCGACGGCTTCCTCACCAACAACTACATCGTCGCCGACGAGCCCGGCGGCCACGCGGTGATGATCGACGCCGGCGGCCCGGTGGCGCCGCTGCTCGAGTTCCTGCGCCGTGGCCAGCTCACGCTCACCCACGTGCTCCTCACCCACCACCACGGCGACCACGTCGCCGAGCTCGACGAGGTGGTGCGCGCCTACCCTGACGTGCCGGTGCTCATCCACGAGCTCGAGCGCGACGAGGTCCCCCAGGCGACGGGGACACTGGCCCCCGGCGAGACGATCCGCACCGGGGCGCTGGTGGTCGAGCCGCTGCACACCCCCGGCCACACCGCGGGGATGCTCTCGCTGCTCGTCGACGGCACCGACGTGTTCACCGGCGACACCCTATTCAAGGGCTCAGTCGGGGGCGTGCGCGCGCCCGGCGCGTCGGGCTACGCCGATCTCAAGTCCTCGGTGATGGACACGCTGCTCACGCTGCCGCGCTCCACCCGCGTGCACCCCGGCCACACCGACCCGACGACGATCGGCGACGAGCTCGAGTCCAACCGGTTCGTGCGCATCTGGCGCGGTGAGGACCCCGAGGGCGCGGAGCCGTGCACGGCGCTCGGCGAGCCGGCCACGCTGATCCTGCTCGGGGACGACTACGACGGTGGCCACAAGGCATGGGTGCGGTGGGAGGACGGCTCCGACGACATCGTCCCGGGCTCACGCGTCGAGCGTTGAGGCGGTCGGGCGGACCGAGAATCAAAGCCTAGACTCGATCGCGTGGCCCGCGCCCCCAAGGACAAGATCCCCACCTCGCGGGTGGGGCGCACCGCGAAGATCGGCGGCCTCGCCGCCGGTCAGGCGATCCGTCAGGCGGGCACCCACGCCGCCAACGTGACCCGCGGCGAGGAGGGCAAGAGCGCCGCCCTGGAGCGCCGCCACATCGAGGCCGCCGAGCAGATCGTCGAGGCGCTGGGGACGATGAAGGGCGCCGCGATGAAGGTCGGCCAGGTGCTGTC
>CAXTTD010000366.1:0-3929 GCA_964246945.1 uncultured Solirubrobacteraceae bacterium
GCATGGGCCCGATGGAGGTCGAGCTCCCCGACGGCACCGTGCTGCCGCTCGCCGACGACGCCACCGGCGCCGACGCCGCGGCCGCCATCGGGCCGGGGCTCGCCCGCGCCGCGCTCGCGGTGAAGGTCGACGGCGAGCTGCGCGATCTCGCACGCCCGCTGCGCGGTCCGGCGAACGGCGACTCCCTCGCGCGTCCGCGCCTGGAGATCCTCACCGAGCGCAGCGGTGAGGAGGCGCTCGGGCTCATCCGCCACGACGCCGCCCATGTGCTCGCGGCGGCGATGCTCGAGCTCTACCCGGGGGTCAAGATCTCGATCGGCCCCGCGATCGACAACGGCTTCTACTACGACTTCGAGTTCCCTGAGGGCGTCGTCGTCGGCGAGTCGGATCTCCCGGCGATCGAGGCGGCGATGCAGCGTCACATCGATGCCGACGAAACGTTCACGCGCGAGGACGTCACCCCCAACCAGGCGCTCGCGCGGTTTCGCGGCGAGGCTCAGCCCTACAAGGTCGAGCTGATCGAGGACCTCGTCGCCGGCGCGGCTCCCGACAGTCCGCTGGACACCGTCTCGCTCTACACCAACGGCCCGTTCACTGACCTCTGCCGGGGGCCGCACGCCCCCAGCACGAAACGCATCAAGGCGTTCACGCTGCAGTCGGTCGCCGGGTCCTACTGGCGTGGCGACGCCACGCGTCAGATGCTTACGCGCGTGTACGGAACGGCGTTCTTCAGCGCCAAGGACCTCGCCGCGCACCTCGAGCTGCTCGAGCGCGCGCGGGCCAACGACCACCGCCGGCTCGGACCGCAACTCGGCCTCTATGCGTTCTCCGACGTCGCCCCGGGGATGGCGTTCTGGCACCCGGGTGGCACCCACGTGTGGAACGCGCTGGTCGCGCTCAGCCGCGAGATGGGCGCCACTCGCGGCTACACCGAGGTGAAGACCCCGCAGCTCTACGACAGCTCCCTGTGGGTCACCTCGGGTCACTGGGAGAAGTACCGCGAGGACATGTTCCTCACCGACTCCGCCGGCCAGCCGATGGGGCTGAAGCCGATGAACTGCCCCGGTCACGCCCAGCTCTACTCGCTGCAGCCGCGCTCCTATCGCGAGCTGCCGGTGCGCTTCTTCGAGCCGGGCCTGTTGCACCGCAACGAGCCGAGCGGCACCCTGCACGGGCTGCTGCGCACCCGCTCTTTCGCCCAGGACGACGCGCACATCTTCTGCACCGAGGACCAGATCCAGGAGGAGGTGGCGGGGGTACTCGAGTTCGCGTTCACCACCTTCTCGCTGTTCGGCTTCACGCCGCGCCTCGAGCTCTCCACGCGTCCCGACACGCGCCTGGGTACCGACGCGCAGTGGGATCACAGCGAGGAGGCGCTGCGCCGGGCGCTCGAGTCCCAGGGCCTGGTCTACGACGTCAACCCCGGGGACGGCGCCTTCTACGGGCCGAAGATCGACATGCACGTCACCGACTCGCTGGGTCGCTCATGGCAGCTCGGCACCGTCCAGCTCGACTACCTGATGCCCGAGCGCTTCGGCCTCGCCTACGTCGGTGCCGACAACGCCGAACACCGTCCGGTGATGATCCACCGGGCGCTCATGGGCTCCTACGAGCGCTTCATCGGGATCCTGCTCGAGCATCTGGAGGGGGAGCTGCCGGTGTGGCTCACCCCGGTGCAGGCGATCCTGCTGCCGATCGCGGACCGCCATCTCGACCACTGCCGGGAGGTGGCGAGCGAGCTCACCCGGGCCGGCGTGCGGGCCGAGCTCGACGACCGCACCGAGTCGGTCAACCGAAAGATCCGCGACGCCGAGCTGCGCAAGATCCCGTTCATGCTCGTGGTCGGCAACCGGGAGGCGCAGAGCGGCGAGGTGAGCGTGCGCGAGCACCGCGAGGGCGACACGGGCGCGGTGAGCGTCGCCGAGTTCGCCGAACGGGTCGTTGAGGAGTCGAGGATCCTCACCGAACGGGTATGAACCATGGCTATACTCATCGACGTTGACCCATTCTCACCACACCCGGCACGGCATCGCTTGACTCACCCCGCCGTGCCTCTCAACTAAGTGCCGGTTCCCCGCAGATTCGACCGGCGCCCGCCCGAGCGGGACCTTACCCGGACGAACGATCGCATCCGGGTTCCTGAAGTCCGTCTGGTCGGTGAAGACGGCAAACAGATCGGCGTCGTCAAGACGGCCGAGGCCCTGACCTATGCCCAAGAGCGCGATCTCGACCTCGTCGAGGTCGCTCCCGACGCGAAGCCCCCGGTCTGCCGCGTCCTAGATTACTCCAAGTTCAAGTATGAGCAGGCCCAGAAGGCCAAGCAGGCACGCAAGCATCAGCAGCAGATCACGATCCGCGAGATCAAGTTCCGCCCAAAGATCGCCCAGCACGACTACGACACCAAGAAGGGCCACGTGACGCGGTTCCTGCGTGGCAAAGACCGGGTGAAGGTGACGATCATGTTCCGCGGGCGCGAGGTGACCCATCCCGAGCGCGGTACCGCGCTGCTCGAGAAGCTCGCCGAGGAGTTGTCGGAGATCGCGGTCGTCGAGCAGCGGCCGATCCAGGACGGGCGCAACATGACGATGATGCTTGCGCCGTCGAAGGCCATCATCTCCGGTGAGACCGACGGTGAGAGCGGAGAGAGCGGCAACGCGCCGGCCAGGTCGTCGACCGCGCCGGCCGCCGAGGCGCCCACCACTCCGGCGCCTGAGGCTCCGAGCGTGCCAGTCGCGGCCAGCGCGCCCGCCGCTCCGAACGCCCCCGTCACCGAGAACGGACACGCGGCGACCGCCACGGACAACGGCGGCGCGGAGACCGGCAACGGCCACGCCGCGACACCTGCCGTGACGACTCCGGCAGAGGACGACCCGTCCGCCGCGGCCCCGCCGAAGACCAGGGCGAAGGCCAAGGCCAAAGCGCCGGCCTCCGCCGACGCCCCCGCCTGACCACGGCCCCGGCCTGGTCGGCACCTCCGCTCGACCAGCGCTCTTCAGTTGACGCCCGCCGATCCGGCCGCCTTCAGTTCACGTCGCGGGTCCGGAACCGGTACCACCCGATCGCCAGCGGCAGCGCCATCCACAGCGCGAGCGTCGTCCCCGCGTGGGCCCACTCGGTGGCGCTGAGCGCATGGTCCCCGAGCGGCTCCAGCGTGGTGCCGATGTCGAGCCAGTGGTCGAGGGTGGAGAGTGCGTTGATGTTCGACGCCAGCGCGTTCCACACCGTCGGCAGCAGCAGGTAGGCGACGATCCCCGGCGCCGAGACGAGGATTGCGGCGCCGAAGGCGACGCCGATCAGCATCGAGGCCGCGAGGTAGACGACACCCTGGCCGAGGACGACGAGTGGGAGACCGCCCTCGCCACCGATCGCGTGGCCGAGCGCCTCGGCGAAGACGAGGCTGAACAGGGTGCAGACGACGAACGCGACGATCGCAAAGCCGATGCTCGCGGCGAGCTTGGCGGACAGCACCCGGCCGCGGTCGGGAACCAGCGTGAACGTCGCCAGCGTGGTGCGCTGGGTCCACTCGCCGCACACGAGCAGGATCCCGAGGACCGGCAGCAGGAACCCGCCGGGCACGAGCGAGGCGTGGAAGACACGGACGAGCGTCGCCTGGTGACCGTGGTGCACGAGCGTGGCGACCACGACCGTGATGAGCGTGATCGCGGCGACTGCGAGCTGCAGCCAGAACCCCGACCGGGTGTCGACCATCTTGCGCAGCTCCACGCGCGTAAGGCGCCCGAAGCCGGGTCGGCGCTCATCGGTTCTGATCGCGTCGGGCGGGGGACTGAGCCTGGTCGCGCTCATCGGTTGACCTGCTCACGGGACGCTGGGGGCGAGGGCATCGGCGGATGCGCCTGGGGCGGCTGGGGTGGATGCGCCGCCGGCGGTTCGCTCTCGCCCTGCGCCCCGCGGGTGAGACGGAAGAACAA
>CAXTTD010000367.1:0-3927 GCA_964246945.1 uncultured Solirubrobacteraceae bacterium
CGCCGCCGCCGCCGCCGCCGAAACCACCATGGCCGCCGAAGCGCGCCGCGAAGCCGCCGTGTCCGCCCCCACCGCCGAAGCCGCCCGTCGACTGGCTCGCCGGACCGCCGGCGGGGAACGTGGAGCTCGTCGCGTGGCCGAGGGTGTCGGCCGCCCACGTCGCCGGGGCGGCGCGCAGCGCGGCCAGCGCGCCCGCGACCCCGCCCCCCCGGGCCCGCCCGGAGATCCCAAGGCCGATGGCAAGCACCGACAGGATGCCCACGACGATGACGAGCGGCGTCGCCCACGACACCGAGCCCCCGATGTTGCCGAGCACGATGAGCTCGCTCACCGCGCCGCCGGCGATCGCCAGTACGCCGATGATGCGACCCGGACGGGTGCCCGACAGGACCTCGCCGACGCCGGCGCCCACCAGCAGCGCCGCCCACGGGGCGAGGAACGAGACGTAGTAGGGGTGGAAGATCCCCGAGGCCACGCTGAACACGAAGCCGGAGACGAGCGCGGCGCCGCCCACCGCGATCGTCCAGCCCACCCGGGGATCGTCGCGCCGCAGCCGGCTGGCGATGAGGATGCCGACGCCCGCGACGAGCGAGAAGCCGAGCAGCCAGCCCGCCTGACCGCCGAGGCTCGAGTCAAGGAGTCGCAGCACGCCGACGCCGCCGCCGCCAAAGCCGCCGCCCGCGCCGCCGGTCCCGCCGGACTGGCCGGACACCCGGCCGACGCCGTTGTAGCCCCAGATCAGCGACCAGATCGAGTTGTCCGAGGTGCCCGAGATGTACGGACGGTCGGCGGCCGGGGTGAAGGTGACGAGCAGCGGCCAGGCGAGGGCGACGATCGCGAGCACGAGCCCCGCCCCCAGCAGCTGACGGAAGGCATGCCAGTGGCCACGGCCCGCGGGAGCGACCCACAGGTACGCGAGGAAGATCCCCGGCACCACGAACAGCGCGATCGACATCTTCGCCTCGAAGCCGAGACCGATGAACGCGCCGCACCACAGCAGCCAGCGCGTACGTCCGTCCTGCAGTGCCCGCACTGCGAACCACATGGCGGCCACGCAGCACAGGATGAGCGTCTCGTCGGGGTTGTTGTGGCGGGACATCGCGACCGTGATCGGGGTGAGCACAAGCGTGAGCGCCGCGGCGAAACCGCCCGCGCGGCCGAATACCCGCCGGGTGAGGTCGTAGACGAGGACGGCGGCGATCACCCCCATCAGCGCGTCCGGGATGAGGATCGACAGCGAGTCGAAGCCGAAGATCCGCGCCGAGAGCGCCTGCACCCAGAAAGCGAGCGGCGGCTTGTCGACCGTCATCAGGCCCGTCTTGTCCAGGGACGCGAACAGGAAGTCGTGCCAGCTCGTCGACATCGATTTCACGGCGCCCGCGTAGAACGTGTTGGCGTAGCCGTTGCGCGAGAGATCCCACAGGTTGAGGACCGCGGCGAGGGCGATGACGACGAGCACCTCGGGATAGGCGCGGACCGCCTGCAGCGGACGCGCGCGAATCCGCAGCCGCTCGGCGAGCGGCGTACCGGCGGGACGGTCGCGGAGCGAGGACAGCGAGCTCATGGCGTTTCGGGAGCGGCGGAGAGGGGGCTGAACATGGGAGCGAGCATCGGCGCGACGGCGAAGTCAGGCACAAGACGTCCGTAAGAGCAACGTAGGAGCGCCGGCTCAGCGCGTCGGCGAGCGCCGCGGCGCGGGCGTCACCCAGGCGGCGAGGGCGAGCAGCGCACCGGTGACGCAGATGACGAGCACCAGCTGGTCGGCCCCCGCGAGCGCGGGCAGCGCGAGCAGCGCGAGCACCCCGATCGCCACCAGCCGCCGTCCGGCCGCGCCGAGGCGGGCCGAGCGCTCGTAGGCGGCGAGCCCGGCGAGAAACAGCGCCGGTCCGCCGAGGATGATGAGCGTGGAGGCGATCGTCGTGGGGGCCTCGGGCCCGCGGATCGCCGACCGGACCGCTACCGCGACGACGATCACCCCGGCGACCATCGCGGCGTGAGCGTAGGCATAGCCGCGGCCGACCCGGGCGGCCCGGCCCTCGGAGGCGGTGGCCACCCGCTCGGCGCCCGCCTCGGCGAGGCGCAGGAAGTACGCCGCCCATAGCGCCGCCGAGAGCAGGAAACCGACGATGAAGGCGGTGTCGCGGGAGACCGAGCCCGCGTTGTCGGAGGCGGTGAGCCCGACGCGGAGCACCGATTCGCCGAGCGCGATCATCAGCACCAGCTGATAGCGCTCGGCGAGATGGGTGCCGGACAGGCGCCAGCGCTCGATCGGGATCGCGGACCCTCCGGGCAGGCGGAAGCCGTGCCACGGAGCGGAGAGCTCGAGGATGACGGCCACCAGCCAGACGATGATGCGCGCGTCGCCGTGCAGGTAGGCGCCGAGGATCCAGATCGCGCCGCCGAGGGCAAGCCACCCGAGCAGCCGCAGGTTGTTCGCGCGCATCGGGTCGCCCGCCGGGAAGGCGGCGGCGACGAAGCCGGTGCGAGCGAGCTGGAGCGCCACGTAGGCGATCGCGAACGGGGCCCCGCGCCCGCCGAACGCCTCGGGCAGCGCCGCGGCCATGAACAGGCCGAGGGCCATCAACACGATCATCGCCAGCGCGGTGACGGGCCGACCGGGGTCGATCCAGTTGGTCGCCCACGCCGTGTAGTTCCACGCCCACCACACCGCGAAGAACAGGATGAGCGCCTCCAGGGCCCCCCGTCCGGTCTGGTGCTCGAACAGGAAGTCCGAGAGCTGGGTGATCGCGAACACGTAGACCAAGTCGAAGAACAGCTCGAGGTTCGTGACGCGGGGCGACTCCTGCTCACCGGGGGTGCGGAGGACCTTCGGGATCATCGCGCGGCTTAGAGTGTCAGAGACAGGCCTTGACACACCCACAGGAGTCCGACACCCCATGTCAGAACACCCCAACAGCTTCGGCGCCCGGGCCGACCTCACGGTCGGCGAGGCGACGTACGAGATCTTCCGCCTTGACGCGCTGCAGTCGCGCTTCGACGTCGCGCGGCTGCCGTTCTCCCTGAAGGTGCTGCTCGAGAACCTGCTGCGCTGCGAGGACGGGGAGACGATCCGCTCCGCGGACGTCGAGGCGCTCGCCACCTGGGATGCGAAGGCCGAGCCCGCCGCGGAGATCGCATTCACGCCCGCGCGCGTGGTGATGCAGGACTTCACCGGGGTGCCGGCGATCGTCGACCTCGCCGCGATGCGCGACGCGATGTCGGCGATGGGTGGGGACCCCGAGAAGATCAACCCGCTGGTCCCCGCCGAGCTCGTCATCGACCACTCGGTGCAGGTCGACGCGTTCGGTTCCGCCGACGCCTTCCGGGTCAACGCCGAGCGCGAGTTCGAGCGCAACCAGGAGCGCTACGCGTTCCTGCGCTGGGGCCAGGGGGCGTTTCGCAACTTCGCGGTGGTGCCCCCGGACACCGGGATCGTGCACCAGGTGAACCTCGAGTACCTCGCACGGGTCGTGTTCGTCGACGATGAGAGCGGACGTGCCTACCCCGACTCGCTGGTGGGCACCGACTCGCACACGACGATGATCAACGGTCTCGGGGTACTCGGCTGGGGCGTCGGGGGCATCGAGGCCGAGGCGGCGATGCTCGGCCAGGCGATGCCGCTGCTCATCCCCCAGGTGCTCGGGTTCGAGCTCACCGGCGAGCTCGCCGAGGGCGCGACCGCCACCGATCTGGTGCTCACCGTGACCGAGATGCTGCGCGAGCGCGGCGTGGTCGGCAAGTTCGTGGAGTTCCACGGCGCGGGGCTCGCCGGCCTGCCGCTCGCCGACCGGGCGACGATCGGCAACATGTCCCCCGAGTTCGGCTCCACCTGCGCGATCTTCCCGATCGACGCCGAAACGCTGCGCTATTTGGAGTTCACCGGACGCCCCCCCGAGCAGATCGCGCTCGTCGAGGCCTACGCCAGGG
>CAXTTD010000368.1:0-3901 GCA_964246945.1 uncultured Solirubrobacteraceae bacterium
CGAGCCCGGCGAGCGGGGATTCGCCGGCGTAGAGGATCCGTCCGCGGCGGCGGATGACCGCCTGCAGCCGGCCGGCGAGGTGCTCGTGCACCGCGAGCGTCGAGCGGCGGGCGTGGAGATCGGGGACCGGCAGCGCGTGCGCCGGTAGCGGCCCCGCCTCCCCCTCGAGCTCGACCGAGAACCGCGGCCCGCGGGCGCGCAGCGACCAGTGCCGTCCACCGGCGCTCACCCGCGCGGGCGCGAGCACCGGGTTGCCGAGGCGCCGCCACCGCTCACCGAGGCGGGCGACCACGGCGCTCACCTCGAACGCCGCCGGGCCGACCGCCTGGGAGCCTCCGGCGAACGCGAGGCACAGATCGGCGCCCGTGAAGTTGTGGGCCTCACCCCACCACCACTTCGACGGAAACCCGCCGCGGCCCCAGTTCTTCTCCGCGTACCCGCGGACGCCGGCCTCGAGATTGATCCGCTCGGCGCCCAGCTCCGCCCAGCCACGGACCTCGCCGCCGAGCAGGTGCGGATGCCAGTACTGACCGAGGCCGGGGATGAGATGAGCGGCGCCCGACCCGCCGAGCATCGCCCGGCGCGCCGGGCGGGGATCGCGGAGCTCCGCGTGACGCCGGGCGCCGGGGCCGAGATCGACGGTGAGCTCCCGCGCGTCGGCCCGGAGCACCGGGGCTCCGTCGCCCGCGGAGGCCCACACCCCGAGCGCGTCCTCCCACGCCCCGGCACGCGGCAGATCCGCCCAGCGCACGACCCCGCCGGGATGCGCGGCGAGCGCGACGGTCGCCCACGTCCCGCGCGCGTCGCGGCACAGGCCGCACAGGACGACGAGCACGCGGCCGGCGAGCGGATCGGTGACCCGCCAGAAGTAGCCCTCCATACCGAGGCCGTGCGCGCGGCGGGGATCGCCGAACGGCGGATCGGCCCCGAGAGCCCGGTAGCGGCGCAGCATCACGCCAGGGTGACCGATCTCGGGGATGATGACGGTGCGGTGCACATCGGACTCTGGTATCGGGCCCTGCGGGCGCCCTCGCTGCTCACCTCGGTGGTCCCGGGCGCGGCCGGTGGCCTCGTGGCGATCGGCGCCGGTGACGCCTCCTGGGGGCTGCTCGCGGTCGCGCTCGTCGCGCTGCTGTTCGTGCACGCGGGCACGAACATCTCCAACGACGTCGAGGACGCCGCCCGCGGCATCGATCCCGCCGACAAGGTGCGGCGCAACTCGCAGGTGTTCAACACCGGCCGGCTCTCGATCCGCGAGGGCCGCCGGCTGTACGGAACCTGCTTCGCGGTGGCGCTCGGCCTGGGGATCTGGATCTGCGCGGTGCAGGGTCCGGCGCTGCTCGTGATCGGGCTGATCGGGATGCTCGGCGGCCTGCTCTACACCGCGGGACCCGCCCCCTACAAGTACGCGGGCCTCGGCGAGGCCGCGATCGTGCTGCTCATGGGCCCGCTCATCACCCAGGGCACCTACACCGCGGTGACCGGCGTCGCCTTCCACGCCGCGGCGTTCTGGGTGGGGATCGGTCCCGGGCTGCTCATCGCCTCCGTCCTGCTCTCCAACAACCTCGACGACCTCGAGGACGACCGGGCGGCGGGCGCGCGGACGCTCGCGGTGCGGATCGGGTTCGCTCGCGCGCGGGTGCTGTATGCGGCGCTGATGCTCGCGGTGCTGCCGGCCCAGATCGCGTTGTGGGCGAGCGGGCTGCTCGACGCGTGGATCCTCCTGCCACTGCTGGTGAGCGGGCTGCTGCTCGCGCGGGCGCGGGAGGTGATCGCGATGCATCGGGTCGGAGACCCGGCGCTCGCGACCCTCACCCCGCGCACCGCGCAGACCCATCTGCTGTTCTCCGGGCTGCTGTGCGTCGCGGTGGTGCTTGCGCGGGTGTGAGCGCACCCACCGTGGCGATCATGGCTGCTCGGATCGCTCGACCATGCCCCGTCGGGCGACCGCAGCGCCCACCCGCGCGGCGAACTCGTCGACGGGCTCCGGGCCGAGCTGTTCGCCGTCACGCAGCCGGACCGACACGGTGCCGGACGCCGCCTCGCGCTCACCGACGATCGCCAGGTAGGGGATACGCCGCTCCCGGGCGAGGCGCACCCGGGCCCCCAGGGTCGCGTCGCGGTCGTCGGCCTCGACGCGCAGGCCGCCGTCGCGCAGACGCCGTGCGAGATCCGCCGCGTAGTCCCGGGCGCCGTCTCCCGCCGCGAGCACGAGCACCTGCACCGGCGCGAGCCACACCGGGAGCGCGCCGTCGTGGACCTCGAGCAGGTGGGCGACCATCCGCTCCATGGTGGAGACGATCGAGCGATGGACGATCACCGGGCGCTCGCCGAGATCCCCGTGCCGGTAGCGAAGTTCGAACCGGTCCGGGAGATGGATGTCCACCTGGATGGTCGACAGGGTCTCCTCCCGCCCCTGGGGATCGCTCACCTGGAGGTCGAGCTTGGGGCCGTAGAACGCGGCCTCGCCCTCGGCCTCGACGTAGTCCGCTCCGGCGCGGTCAAGTGCCTCGCGGATCATCACCTCGCTGCGCCGCCACATCGCGGGATCGGCGACGTACTTCGGCCCCGCACCGGCGCGGGAGAGCCGCAGCCGCGGCGGCGGGATGCACAGGGCCCGGTAGGCCTCGTCGACCATCGCGAGGATGTCGGCGATCTCACCGGCCACCTGGTCGGGCGCGCAGAACACGTGACCGTCGTTCAGGGTCATCTGGCGCACGCGGCTCAGGCCCCCGACCACCCCCGAGCGCTCGTTGCGGAACATGGGGCCGATCTCGGCGAGCCGCACCGGCAGCTCCCGCAGGGTGCGCGGCCGCTCGGCGTAGATGAGGATGTGGTGAGGGCACAGCATCGGGCGCAGCACCACCTGCTCGGCGCCGAGCGCCATTGGGGGGTACATGTCCTCCCGGTAGTGGGCCCAGTGCCCGGAACGCTCATAGAGCTCGCGCTTGGCCATCGCCGGGGTGTTCACGTGGCGGTAGCCGTGGCGGCGCTCGAGCTCGACCACGTAGGTCTCGAGCTCGCGGTGCACGGCGGCGCCCGCGGGCAGCCAGAACGGGAGGCCCGCGCCGCACTGCTCCTCGGTGGCGAAGATCTCCATCTGCCGGCCCAGGCGCCGGTGGTCTGGTTCTGACATCTCTGTCTCCTGTCTCTCTCGATCGGCCGGTGGCCGTCGGGAGGGGAACAGAGCTCGCC
Source organism: uncultured Solirubrobacteraceae bacterium (assembly GCA_964246945.1). Taxonomy (GTDB): domain Bacteria; phylum Actinomycetota; class Thermoleophilia; order Solirubrobacterales; family Solirubrobacteraceae; genus Palsa-465. The sequence goes on from CAXTTD010000368.1 coordinate 3,196, forward strand.
CGTGGCCACTGGCCCGGGCGGTATGCGTGCTCTCGCTACGCCTCCGCGCCGGGAAGACCCGACGGCGTCGTCAGCGCGTGGAAGAGGAATCGTCGCAGCACGCCGGGGACGCTACCAGCGCGGGCCGACCCGGTGGCGGATCAGTCGTGCCCGTGCTCGCTGTGCGGGTGCGGATGGGAGTGCACGTAGTCGCCGTGACTGTGGCCGTGCTCGCGCGGGAGCTGGGCGCTGCCCGCGCACTCGACGCACACCCCGACGATCGCGAAGTGGGTGAAGCGCGGCACATAGCCGAACTCCCGCCGGACGGCCTCGCGCACCGGCCGCAGGCGCTCGGGATCGACCGCGGTGACCTTCGCGCAGCGCTCGCAGTAGAGCCACTCGACCTCGTCGCCGCCGAGCAGCACGTACAGGCCGGGCCCATGACCGAGGTGGACGTGGCGCACGAGCCCGTGGCTTTCGAGCACCTCGAGGTTGCGGTAGACCGACGACTCGTCGATCGACAGGGCGTCGACCAGGTAGGGCGCAGCGACCGGGCCGTCGGCGGCGAACAGCGCCTCGAGGATGAGCCGGCGCGCGGTGGAGAGCCGGAGCCCGTGCTCGCGCACCGCCGCGATCGCCTGCTCGAGCGTCTCGAATCTCAGGATGGGTGCGTCCGGAGCGACCGTCATCAGCTCACTAATTGTCGCGCAGTCGGCGGAGCGATTAG
>CAXTTD010000369.1:0-3901 GCA_964246945.1 uncultured Solirubrobacteraceae bacterium
GCTGCGGGGTCTCGCGCCGCCGCCCCGGGGTCGCGGTCGGCTGCCGCGCCCCGTCCAGCTCCGTCTGCGGCTCCCGGCCCGGCAGTGGCCGGCACTCCGGGTCAGCCGTCGTGGCGAACCGCGCAATCCGTCTCGCGAGGCGGTCGCGCCGCGCCACCCCGGCCCGCCGGTACCTCCGGAACTCGGCTCGCAGCCCCGTCGGCGTCTGCGCCGCCCCAGCACCCCCCACCCGCCCCCGACGACCCGGCAAGCACCGACCAGTCCTCCTGAGCCGCCGCTCACCGGCCGCGCGGCGGTGAGCGCCCGCGCCGCCGCCCACGTAGCACTCGTCGCACTGCTCCGGCTCGCCGGTCTCGAAGCGCCGGGCGTCGCCGATCGCGTGGAGCGTGATGGCGTCCACGAGGTTCTCGCGCGAGCGCTCGGCGCCAGCGCGAGCCTGCTGCCCGAGGATCCCGCGCCGCGGCTCGCCGACGCCAGAGCCGAGATCGCGCGCTGGCAGAGCGCCGGTCTGCGGTTGCTCACGGTCCTCGACGACGACTACCCGCCGAATCTGCGCACCGTCCACGACCGGCCGGCGTTGCTGTTCCTCGCCGGCGACCTCACGCTCGCCCGCAAGGCAAGCGCGATCGGCGTGGTCGGCACCCGCCGGCCCTCCGCGGGCGGGCTGGCGGCGGGCGCCCGGATGGCGAGCGAGCTCGTCGCGGCCGGGCAGGTTGTCCTCTCCGGCCTTGCGGCCGGCATCGACACCGCGGCGCACCGCGCGGCGCTCGAGGCCCGCGGAGCCACGATTGCCGTGCTCGGGACCGGCCACGGTCATGCCTACCCACCGCAGAACACGGTGCTGCAGGCCGAGCTCGTCCGCGACCACGCGGTGATCTCACCGTTCTGGCCCGAGACGGGACCCAGCGCGGCGCGCTTTCGCCGCCGCAACGGGGTGATGTCGGGGCTCAGCCGGGGCACGGTCATCGTCGAGGCCTCGGCGCGGAGCGGAACCCGCGTGCAGGCCCGGCTCGCGCTCGCCCACGGGCGACCAGTGTTCCTGCTGCGCCCGCTCCTCGGGCAGACCTGGGCGGTCGAGCTCGCGCGCCGCCCGGGCGTGCACGTGGTGGACGGCGCCGCCGATGTGCTCGGTGTCCTCGAGGGCGACCCGGGCGAGCTCACCGGACCGACCGAGTGAGCCGATGGCAACCGTCGCACAGCTCACCGCGCCCTACGGCAACCTCCTGCTCGCGCCCCGGCCGGGGCCCGGCGTGTGCACGACATGCTTCAACCTCACCGACGGCTACACACGCTGCTACGCGTGCGCGCACGGCGGAGACAGCATCGAGGTCGTTGCGCCGATCTCCTACAGCGTCGCCGGCGAACAGCTGCACCATGCGCTCGCCGCCTACAAGCGCTCGAGCGCGGCCTGGACGCGGTCGCTCGCCGACCAGCTCGCCGCGGTGCTGTGGCGGTTCCTGACCCACCACGAGCCCTGCCTGGCCCGGCGCGCCGGAGTGGACGGGTTCCCGCTCGTGACCACCGTGCCCTCCGGCGATCCGGCTCGCCCGGTCTCCCACCCCCTGCGCCAGATCGTCGCTGAGGTCGTCGGACCAACCCGCCGCCGCTGGGCGCCGCTGCTGCGCCGCAGCACCGCCGCTGTGCCGCTGCACACGTTCAGCCCCGACCGCTTCCTCGCCGAGGTCCGCCTCGACGGCGAGCCGGTGCTGCTGGTCGACGACACGTGGACGACCGGGGCGAGCGCCCAGAGCGCGGCGGCAACCTTGAAGAAGGCGGGTGCGGGGCCGATCGCGGCGGTGGTCATCGGCCGCCACCTGCACCGAGACTGGGGCGAGAACGATCGCCGGCTCAGCCGGCTGCCCGCCCCCTACGACTGGAGCCGCTGCGCCTACTGCGTCCCCGATGACGCATGAGCGCTCAGCGCCACCATGCGCCGAGGACTCGGCGCCAGTTCTCCCAGGCGATCGCTGACACCTCCGCCTCGCTGAAGCCGACCTCGCGCAGCGCCTGCAGCACCCGAGGGACGCCGGTGACGTCGCCGACGGCGTCCGGGATCGTGGTGCCGTCGAAGTCCGAGCCGAGCGCGACGTGCTCGACGCCGATCCGCTCCGCGACGTAGGCGGCGTGGCGGGCGATCAGCTCAAGTGGCGTGTCGGGCTCGTCCGCGAAGTCGGAACGCAGGAAACGCACCCCGTAGACGATCCCGACGAGTCCGCCCGAGGCGCCGACCGCGTCGAGCTGGTCGTCGGTGAGGTTGCGCGGGCTCGGGCACAGCGCGTGGGGCGCGGTGTGACTGGAGACGAGCGGGCCGACGTTGCTCCGGGCGACATCCCAGAAGCCCGCCGCGTTGAGATGGGCGAGGTCGACCATGACCCCGAGCTCGCCGCAGCGACGAACCAGAGCGTGGCCGGCGTCGCTGAGCCCCGGGCCGGTGTCCGGCGTTCCCGGGGCAGTGAACGGCACCCCGTAGCCGAACGCGGTCGGTCGGCTCCACACCGGACCCAGCGAGCGCAGCCCGGACGCGTACCACAGCTCCAACGCGTCAAGGCCGGGGTCGATGGCCTCCGCGCCCTCGAGGTGCAGGATCGCCGCCGGCGGCCCGTCGCCCGCCCGGGCGGCGTCGAGATCCGCCACCGTCCGGGCCACCCGCACCGCCCCGGCATGCTCGAGCCCGAGCAACCGCCCGGCGGTCCGGGTCGCGGTCGCCGCCGCCTCGGGGAACGCGACGCCCGGGGCCAGATCGAAGCGCTCACCGCCGTGCCCGTCGGGCTGCGCGGGGTACGCGGGCGGGGCACCCGCGGCGCCGGCTCGCGGCCCCGAGTCCACCCACACTGCGAAGAAGCCGGCGCGCACCCCACCCTCGCGCATCCGCGGCAAGTCGAGGTGGCCAGCGTCGCGGCGCTCGGCGAGCCGGTCGTGCCCGGGCGCGGTGAGGGCGTCGTTATGACCGTCGAGAACCGGGATCGTCATCTCCCACTCGACGGTAGCTGGGCTCTCGCCCACGCGCTACCTACACCGTCGTAGGTGAGCCTGGGACCGGTAAGCTCGCGCGTACGGCATGGGGGCCCGACGCTCGGACACATCCGCCCGGACGCGCACCCGTCGGCGCTACGCGCCGCGGATGGCCCCCTTCGAGCGCCGCGAGCAGGTCCTCGACGCAGCGCTGCGCGTGATAGTCGAGCAGGGCTACGAGGGCATCTCGATCGAGGCCATCGCCCGCACCGCAGGAGTCACCCGACCGGTCATCTACGACCACTTCTCGAACCTCGGGGCGCTCCTGCAGGCGCTGATCGAGCGCGAGGAGCGCATCGCCCTCGCCCAGATCGCGGAGGTCGTCCCCGGCCCCGAGCTCGCCGCGCGGGCCGACCCGGTCGCGCTTGTCGGCACCGGGGTGCGTCGCTTCCTGGCGGCGGTGGCGAGCCGACCCTCGACCTGGCGGATCATCTTGCTTCCCCTCGACGGCACCCCGGCATTCGTCCGCGAGCATGTCGAGACCAATCGGATGCTGATCCTCGGCCGGCTCGAGCTGCTCGTCCGCTCGGCGCTTGGCGACGGCGCCGGCGCCGGCGCCGGCGACACGGTCGACGTCGAACTGCTCGCCCGCTCGATCATGGCGTTAGCCGAGGAGGCCGGCCGACGCGTGCTCACCGACCCGGAGCGGTTCTCGCCCGAGCGCTACGAAGCGTTCGTGCGCTCGGTGACCGCCCGCCTCACCGGCGCCGACCCGGCCCGTTAAACGCGACGAGGACCCAAGGGGCCCCCGCCGCCGGTCACCGCCACCCACGCCCACGGCCGGGTTGGAGCGTGGATGCGATCACCGTCTACATGCGCCCAAACCCGTGCCCGAACGCGAAGTTGCGCCGCCCCGGGGAAATCGCGGTGCCGCCCCGCGGGCCACACC
>CAXTTD010000370.1:0-3900 GCA_964246945.1 uncultured Solirubrobacteraceae bacterium
GGGCGGGGATCACCCGGGACCTGAGCACCTGCTCATCGTTCTCAGGCGTCGCGGCGAGGGTGGCGCCAGCGAGATCCCGAGGGCACTCGGCGCGGATCCGGACCAGATTCGGGCCGAGACGAAGCAGCGAGCGTGGCCAGCGGATGGCCGGGGTCGACGCCGCACCCGAAGGAGTACGCCCAGGCGATTGAGGCCACGGGCCACCGTCGCCGGGAGCCCCTCCCGCGGGGCGAGCGCCCGCGTCGGGGGCGAGACATCTCGGATTGAGCTGGCGACACCGGCCGCGGACGACGGCGTCCTCGGTCAAACGTCCACGGCCCTTAAAGAAGGTCGCGTCGCTGCCGATGGGATTAGACCTTAATTCGATAAATCGACGGTGAGGTGTTTGGTGACGATGGTGCGTGATCTGTTCCTGCTGGTGGTCAAGCGCCCGTCGGCGAAGTTGGCGCTGACGGCTCTGCTCGCGTGTATCTGGGCGGTCCCGGCCCAGGCGCATCCGCGCGTCGTCGACAACGAATCAATCGGACATGCCGCCGGGCAGGTGGACTATTCGTTCGCCAACACCGACGGCTATCAGGCCAGCGAGGATGTCGGCAGCTACCCGCTGACCATCAGCCGCAACGACGCGAGTGAGCCCGGACGGATCTGCTGGGGGGTGACCAACAAGAGCAGCGAGGCGGGCACCAACTTCACCAGAGTCGGCAACACGCAGGTCAACTTCGCCGCCGGGCAGTCAAGGGTCACCGTATACGTCCCCATCCACGACCAGGGCATCAACGGTCCGCCCAAGTACGCGCGGGCCTACCTGTACGGCTGCGGCGAGGGTGGGGTCCCCGCAACGCCCAAGGAGACGATCACGCTGCGCCAGAACGATCCGCTGGCGAGGCGCGAGTCCGCCAACGTCCTCGGCTACCAGCAGCCGACTGATGGAGACCCGCTGCAGCACGTCAACTGGTACGTCTTCGGCAACAACTCGGTCGCGGGACAGGCCGCCGCGCGCTACCGGCATTCCCATCCGGCCTGGTCCAAGGCGTTTGACGTGCTGGCCGACACCCGCGGCTCCGGTTCGATGCGGTTCTGGATGTGGAATCAGCCGGCCGATTCGATCGCCGCCACCGTCGAGAAGTGGTTTGCCGACGCCGAACAGAGCCAGCCCGGGACGACGGTGCAGTTGACCATGTACAACCTCGTGCACAGCGGCATCCTGCCGAGCAAGATCAAGCGCCGCTACGAGAACTGGATCACGCAGTTCGCGAAGGGTCTGGGCAACTTCCGGGCGGTGGTCTACCTGGAGGAGGACGCGCTCATCACCATGTCCCGCTTCAGCCCGGCGCAGCAGAAGATACGTGAGGCCGAGATCGCCTACGCCGTCAAGGCGCTCGAGCAGGACCCGCACGTGGTCGTCTACATCGATGCGGGCGCCTCGGACACACTCATGACGCCCGGCCGGTACGCGCAGATGCTCCGAGCCTCTGACGTCGCTCAGGCGCAGGGCTTCTTCGTCAACAGCACCCACAACGAGTGGGTGACGACGGAGATGCACTTCGGGCAGGAGATCTCACGCGACCTCGGTGGGGCTCACTTCGTGGTGCAGAGCGGCACCGCCGGCCGGGGACCGCGGCTCAACCCGCACCCCGAGACGCAAGGCGTCGAGGACCTCTGCAACCCACCCGGCCTGGGGCTCGGACCGCTGACGTGGAACACCGGCTACCAGGACGTCGACGGACTGCTGTGGTTCTCGAACGTCGGCTTCACCGGCAACGCCCCGTGCCACGACGGCGAGCCCGGACTGGCCACGTTCTGGCCCTCCTACGCCTACCAGATCGTCAAGCGGCAGGTCACCACGATCACGGGTCCGAAGGTGAGTCTGTCCAAGTCCAGCACCGACATGTAGCGGGTCTCGCCGGCCGCCCGTCGCTCAGACGCCGGCGGGTTGCCGGCCCTCCGGGACCCGGGTGAGGTCGGCGACCGCGTCTCGGACGAGGTCCGCGAGCTCGTCGGGGGGGACGTCCGCGAACGCGGCGGCGTTCTCTCCGAAGACCTCGGTGATGACGCCGACCATCGCGGCCATCCGCACGCGCTCTCGGAGGGCCATCGTCGGCGAGGAGAGGATCCGCGCAAAGCGCGCCTCGACATCCCGGCCGTCCTCCAACGCCGCCGGGTCAAGGCTCTCGAACGCGCTGCGGTTGCGGTTGTGGAGGAGCAGCAGCTCGCGGTTGTCGACCATGAAGCCGATCATCTCGTTGGCGAGGCGGGGCCAGATCGCCAGCCGCGCGGCCCCGTCGGGGGCCGCCTCGAGCTCGGCGATGACGGTCTCGCCCAGCGTGTGCAGCCGACGGTGGAGCGCGATGAGGATCTCCTCCTTGCGCTCGAAATAGTAGTAGAGCGCTGCCTTGGAGATCTGCAGCCGCTCAGCGATGTCCCGCAGCGACGTCTTGTCGTAGCCATTGCGCGTGAACAGCTCCTGGGCGACGTCGAGGATCTGCTCGCGCGTTCGGGCGCCGTCGCTGCCACGGGGTCGAGCCATCTCGAGAGATGTTACTTGACGCGCGGCCAGTTCTCGCTATTGTCTGGGCCGTCCAGTAACTTGTCGGCCGGTAAGCAGGTCTCCGGCGACGACTCCGATCGGGAGGCCCCATGAGCACCACCACCATCACTCCCTCATCGCCGGACACGGGCCGCAGCCCGCGCCCGTTTCGCCTGCGCTGGCTGGTGCTCGTCGTCGTCATGACCGCCAACATCATGGACGCCATGGACTCGACGATCGCGACCATCGCCGGTCCGTCGGTCCGCCGCGATCTCGGCGGCGGCGCCTCCACGTTGCAATGGATCAGCGCCGGGTACACCCTGGCGTTCGCGGTGCTGCTGATCGCCGGCGCGCGGCTCGGGGACATCTTCGGCCGCCGGCGTGTGTTCCTGCTCGGGCTCGCCGGCTTCACCGTGTTCTCCGCCGCGTGCGCCGCGGCTCCGTCGATGCCCGTGCTCATCGCCTGTCGCGCGCTCCAGGGCGGGTTCGGCGCGCTGATGATCCCCCAGGGCTTCGGCTTCCTCAAGCAGGTGTTCCCCAGCCAGGCCGAGTTCGATAAGGCGATGGGGTTCGTCGGGCCGGCCACGGGCCTGCCGCTGCTTGCCGCGCCGATCCTCGCCGGGGCGCTCATCGACGCCAACCTGTGGCATGTCGGATGGCGTCTGGTGTTCCTGATCAACGTCCCGATCGGCGTGCTCGCACTGGCGCTCGCGATCCCCACCCTGCCCGACAGCCCCCGGCGCTCGGGGCTCACGCTGGACACCGGCGGGGTCTGGCTCGTCGGTCTCGCGCTCGTCGCGATCATCTACCCGCTCATCCAGGGCCGGGGCGCCGGCGGGGCCCGCGGGCGCTTAGCGCAGCTCGCCGGGGGCCGGCACCAGGGCGAGGGCGTATCGGGCGCCGGGCGGCAGGGCCCCGCGGCCGTCGCGGGACCGCGGCCGGCTGGCCACCGAGTGGCCCACGTCGGGGTGGCCGGCGATCACCAGGCCGGCCGTGCCCGCGCCGGATTCGCGCAGCACGGTGAGGATGGCGACGGCCGCATTCAGGTCGGTGACCGCGACGGCGTTGGCCGCGGTCCCCAGCGCCGCCGCGATCGCGACCTGGTCGCCGTCGGCGACCGTGATGGCCTCGGCGAACGGGCCGATGATGCCGCTGAACCGGCTGGCCTGGCCGGTCTCGGCCAGCAGGTCGGCCGACGCATCAGCCCCGCGCCGGAACGCCTCCTGCAGCGTCTCGACCCGGGCCCGCAGCGCGGTGTACCGCCTGGTCGCCTCGGCCTCGGCCTTGCGCAGCTCGCTAACCTGGGCGCTGGCCGCAGCCAGCAGGGCCCCGGCTTCCTCGTGCGCCGCGGCCAGCTCGGCCCGGCCCTCGTC
>CAXTTD010000371.1:0-3896 GCA_964246945.1 uncultured Solirubrobacteraceae bacterium
GGCCCCCGCCCACCCCGCGGGGGCGCGGCGGGCCGCCCGGGGGCCCCCCGCCGCGGCCGCGTCGTTCACCGGACGCCGCCGCCGCGCGACCGCGCCGAGGCCGGCGCCGATGCGCTCTGGGTTGCGAAACCCGCGGAGGTAGGCCCAGATCCACGCGGCCAGCACCGCCCGGGGTAGACGGACGGAGGCTTCGTCAGGCGCCGGAGCGTGCTGGGCGTCGAACGCTGCGGTGAGGTCGGCGCCACCGGCCAGAAGGACGCCGACGAAGGCGCCGGCCGAGGTGCCGATGACCGCATCGGCCCCCAGGTCCACGCCGTTCTCGGCCAGCCCGTGCAGGACGCCGATCTCCCACGCGATGCCGGTGACGCCGCCCCCGCCCAATACGACTGCCCGCGTGCCCGTCACGAACCTTCGGTCGCCCGTCCCGGCCCGAGCTCCGGGCCGATCCTCACCAGCCGCGTGATCGCGTCGTTGAGGCTCGTGGTGCACACCGGGCTGGCGGCTGCGGGCAACGTGCACGTCGCGCTCATGACCTCCTCTGGACGACCGCGCACGCGCGGACCGAACAGCGCAACGACCCCGTTGGCCGGGTCGACGCCCCCGCTCGGCCACCCGTCGCCGCTCACGCCGGGAGGATCCTGGTAGCTGACGAGATCCGTGTCGATGCGGTCGACGCGCTCCCGCGAGGGGATCGTGTCGGTGCACGGAAACCCGAGTGATCTGGCGAACGCGGTGAAGAACGGGCAGGCGAGCTCCGCCTGACAGCCCACGCAGTCGGGATCGACCGACAGCGAGAGTCCCGCGCCATGAGAATGCCTGCGGGGCTCGGGCGAGCCCTGGGGCCACGCGAGGATCGTCGCGGTGCCGTCGACGCCGATCGCGCCGGAGCACGCCATCCCCGCCGGGCCCACGAGAAAGTCTTCGGTATTCGTGTACGCGACGAGGTGGGTGGCCGAGGATGGCGGCTCGTCGAGCGTGATGCGCGTGGGGACCCGGCGGTGGGACCCCGTGATTCCCATCCGGGTCGGGCAGCGTACGACCGCAACGCTGACCGCACGGCTGGACGTGGCTCGGATGTGCGCGGACGCGGCCCCGAGACAGACCAGTCCCGTGACCAGCACGGCGAGGCTGCCGAGCCCGCGCAGCGCGCGCGTCCGCGCCCGGCGACGGGCCACCGTGCTCCGCTCGGACGGCATCGGGCGACGATATCCGAGTCCGCTGGGCGCGTCCATTCGCAGCCCCGACCAAGGTCTCATTGCGCGCGGCGCGGGCAGCTGGGAGCGTCTGGTCATGGTCGATCGCCTCGCGCGCGTGTCGACGTGTGCGGCCGCGCTGGTGCTGCTCCTGGGCGCCGGATCGGCCCGTGCGGACCGGGTGGTCGGGCACGGCACGCCGGCGAGCTGCACCTCAGCCCGGGTGGTCGCGGCCGTCCGTGCGGGTGGCGTCATCCGCTTCGCCTGCGGGCCGGCGCCGGTGACGATCCGGATGCGCGCCACCGCGAAGGTGGTGAACACCAGTCGGCGGGTGGTGATCGACGGCGGCGGACGGGTGACCCTCAGCGGCGAGGGACGGCGGCGGATCCTGTACCTCGACACCTGCGACCGCCGGCAGGTGTGGACGACTTCGCACTGCGAGGACCAGGCGACGCCCGCGCTCACCGTCGAGCGGCTGGGGTTCACCGAGGGCAACTCCACCGGGCAGCGATTCGACGGCGGCGGCGGCGGGGCCATCTTCGACCGCGGCGGTCGGCTGCGCATCCTCGACTCGACCTTCACCGGCAACCGCTGCGACCCGACCGGGCCCGATCTGGGGGGAGGCGCGGTCCGCGCGCTCTCCCAGTACCACTCGCTGCCGGTCGAGGTCATCGACAGCCGGTTCAGCGACGACGTGTGCAGCAACGGCGGGGCGCTCAGCAGCATCGGTGTCTCGTGGACGGTCGCCGGGAGCACGTTCACCGACGATCGCGCGATCGGTCGCGGGGCCAACCCGGCGCGCCGGGGCACGCCCGGCGGCGGGAGCGGGGGCGCCATCTACAACGACGGCGACCGGATGGCGCTGCGCATCTCGTCGAGCACCTTCACCGACAACCACGCCAACGAAGGCGGAGGGGCGATCTTCTTCGTCTCCGACGACCGCACCGGGACGCTGTCGATCAGCGACAGCGCCCTCAGCGGAAACGTCAACGCCGGATTTCAGACCGCTGGCCTGTCCGGGATCTTCTTCCTGGGCGCCCGTCGACCGTCGATCGTCCGCTCGACGCTTCGCTGAGCCGGGCCCCGACCCGGACCCGGCCGACCCCGACCCGGCCCGGGCCGCCTACTGCTCGGGCACCAGCCACATCGCCGCCAGCGGCGGCCGGGTGATCTCGGCGGCCACCGGCTGCTCGTGCCACGGAATCGGCTCGGGCTCGACGCCGCCTAGGTTGCCGACGTCCGAGCCGCCGTAGAAGGCGGAGTCGGTGTTCACGAGCTCGCGCCACCTCACTGCGCGGGGCAGGCCGAGGCGGTAGCCGTGGCGGACCTCGGGGGAGAGGTTGGCGACGAACACCATCAGCCGCGCGGAGTCGGCGGAACGCCGCGCGAACGCGATCACGTTGCGATCGGCATCGTTGGCCTCCAGCCACCAGAAACCGGTCGGGTCGGCGTCGAGCTCCCACAACGCCGGCTCGTCCCGGTAGGCGCGGTTGAGATCCCGGACCAGGGACTGGATGCCCGCGTGGTCGGGTGACTCGAGCAGGTGCCAGTCGAGTGAGCGCTCCTCCGACCACTCGGCGATCTGGGCGAACTCCTGGCCCATGAACAGCAGCTTCTTGCCCGGGTGGGCCCACATGTAGGCGTACAGCGCCCGCAGGTTGGCGAGCTTCTGCCAGTGGTCGGAGCCGCCCATCTTGGTGTACAGCGACCCCTTGCCGTGGACCACCTCGTCGTGGGAGAGCGGCAGCACGAAGTTCTCGCTGAACGCGTACATGAGCGAGAAGGTGAGCTCGTGGTGGTGGTAGCGGCGGTAGATCGGATCCTGCTCGAAGTAGGCGAGGGTGTCGTGCATCCAGCCCATGTTCCACTTGAAGCCGAACCCGAGGCCCCCGAGGTAGGTGGGGCGCGAGACGCCCGGCCACGCGGTTGACTCCTCGGCCACCGACATGATCCCCGGCACCTGGCCGTAGATGACCTCGTTGAGCTCCTTGAGGAAGGTCACCGCGTCGAGGTCCTCGCGGCCGCCGAACTGGTTGGGGATCCACTCGCCCTCGCGCCGCGAGTAGTCGAGGTAGAGCATCGAGGCGACGGCGTCGACCCGGATCCCGTCGACGTGATACTCGCGCAGCCAGAACAGGGCGTTGGAGATGAGGAAGTTGCGGACCTCGTGGCGGCCAAAGTTGAACACCAGCGTGCCCCAGTCCGGGTGGGCTCCGCGGCGCGGGTCGGCGTGCTCGAAGAGGGCGGTGCCGTCGAACTGCGCGAGTCCGAAGGCGTCGCGGGGGAAGTGGGCGGGCACCCAGTCGAGGATCACTCCGATGTCGGACTGGTGCAGGCGGTCGATGAACGCGCGCAGGTCGTCCGGGGTGCCGTAGCGCGGGGTGGGGGCGTAGTAGCCGGTCACCTGGTACCCCCACGAGCCGCTGAACGGATGGGCCATGATCGGCAGCAGCTCGATGTGGGTGAAGCCGAGGTCGGTGACGTAGGCGACGAGCTCGTCGGCGAGCTCCGCGTAGGTGAGCTCGCGGTTGTCCTCCAGGGAGTTCAGCCGCCATGACCCGAGATGGACCTCGTAGATCGACACCGGCTCGCCGAGCGCCTCGCGGTCGGACCGCCGCTCGAGGTAGGCGTCGTCGCGCCACCGGTGGGTGGGGTGGGCGATCACCGAGGCCGTCTTGGGGGGAACCTCGGTCTCCTGGGCGT
>CAXTTD010000372.1:0-3858 GCA_964246945.1 uncultured Solirubrobacteraceae bacterium
AGCCGCGGCCGCCCGCCGACCGCGAGGCGGCGATCGCCCGCCGCGGGCGGGCCGTCGAGTTCATGCGCCGGGCCATCGGCAGCTGAGTAGCGGGAGCTTCCGACACATCGTCTCCGTGATCGGGGCAGCCGTGTCAGTTGTTCCCAAGGGGTGAGAAATCAAGACACAGCTCCTCCATGTGACGTTCATCTCACGCCTCTCGTTTTGACTGACACCTTGGACCGGAATCCGGGTCGCAGGAGGCGACCGGAGAGGGACGGCGGCGTGACTGCCTATCGCCGGTCACCGGGGCGACGCAGCCCCGGCAAGGGCTCGCGCGAGCGAGCGTGACGATATCCATATCAAGGAGACGGTTGTGACTTCACCGCTGCGCCGACTGGCGCGCCACCTCACCTACGCGAACGTCGCGGCGACGCTCGCGCTGCTGATCGCCGTCAGCGGCGGGACCGCCTACGCGGCCGCGAAGCTGATCACCGGCAAGCAGATCGCCAAGCACACGATCAGCGCCGCCAACATCAAGGACAAGTCGCTCACGAGCGCGCTGTTCAAGAAGGGGACGTTGAAGACCGGTCCGCGCGGGGTGACCGGGGCCACCGGAGCGGCAGGCGCGGCCGGTCCGGCGGGTCCGGCCGGTCCGGCCGGGACGGCCGTCGCCTACGGCGTGCTTACCCTGAATACCACCACCGGCACCCCGAGCTTCGCCTCCGCCGTGACGAAGGGCTTCACGACGGTCACCGAGCCGTCGACCGGGGTCTTCTGCATCGCCTATCCCGCCGGCGTGAGCACGGACCTGCCCCTGTCGGTCACCGACTTGAGCAACCAGCCCAGCGCCGATACCTGGGAGCAGGTCTCGCCGCAGCAGTGCGGCGGGACCGGGTTCGAGCTCGCCGATGAGAACAGCAATGGCGTCGCCAACGGCACGCAGTTGATCGGCGACCTCTCGATCACCGTCCCCTGACGCATTCAACGGGTGCTGGGCGTCTCACGCGACCTGGAGTCGCGTGGGATGCCCCGCCCCGCGCTCCGGGCGGTAGCGTCCCGCTCGATGCCCGCCGTCGTGCACCACGCCGACATCCCCGAGCGGGAACTCGCCGAGGGCGACATCGCGTTCCGTCGTCGCCGGCTCGGCGCGGCCGCAGGCGCCCCGCGGATCGGCGCCAGTCATTACGTCGTACCACCACACCGCCGCCAGATGCCGGTCCACGTGCACGGCGATGAGGAGGAGATCTTCTTCGTGCTCGGCGGCACGGGGATCGGCTACGAGCTGCAGGGCCAGGACCCCGATGGCCCCATCGCTGCCTACCCGGTCGGGTCCGGCGACGTCGTCGTCCAGCTTCCCGATGGTCACCCGCACACGTTCCTCGCCGGCGAGAACGGCCTGGAGCTGATCGCCTTCGGCAGCGGCAGCGACACCTCGATCACGTTCCTCCCGCGCGCGGGGGTGATGTGGTGTGGCCCCCGCTGGGTTCCGCTCGACGCCCCCCACCCGTTCGTGGCCGAGGGTCGTGCCGGTCCCCTCGAGCGCCCCGTGGTCGACCTCGGCGCGCCGCGACCGGATCACGTCGTCGCGCTCGCCGAGCTTGACACCGAGCCGTTCCCACCCGCCGAGCTCCGGGCGGCGGGGCGCGCGGCGGGCGCGGTGAAGGCCGGGCTGAACCACGTGACGCTGCTGCCCGGGATGAGCGGCGCGCCCGCGCACTGCCACTCCCTCGACGAGGAGTTGTTCGTGGTGCTCGAGGGCGCGGGGACGCTCGAGCTCGGCGCCGACGCTCACTCGGTGGTGGTCGGCGATGTGATCGCCCGGCCGCCCTCCTCGGGGGTCGCGCACCGGTTCACCGCCGGCCCCGATGGTCTCAGCTACCTCGCGTACGGCACCCGTGAGCCGGGGGACGTCACTCACTATCCCGAGCGCGGGCGGCTCGTGTTCCGGGGTCTCGGGGTGAGTCTCGAGGTGCCCGGATGATCCGCTCAGGGGTAGTCAAGGCCCGCCCCCGGCCCGTTGCGGCGCGCGAGGTACTCGGCGGTCCCGCTGCGTCCGAGTGCTACCAGCGCCTGCGCTCGCGCGGTCGATCGCGCATCGTCGTGTGGCCCCTCCTCGAGTGCGGCGTCGAGCGCGGTGAGCGCTTCCTGGTGGGACCCCCGGGCGGCCGCGTCCCGGGCCACGCGGTCGAGCAGGTCGAGGTGTCGGTACTCGACGAGCTCTCGGACCCGCTCGGTCCAGTCCGCGTAGCGGTCGCCGGGGAGCAGCGGGCCGCCGTACACGGCGAGCGCCGCGTAGGCGCGCTGCACCGCACGCGGTCCCCGGGTGCCGCGGACGCGGTCGGCGGCGGCCAGGAACGCTCGCACGTCGACCCACGCGGGTATCAGGCGCAGGCTGTCGCCGTCGCGCAGCACGACGTCCCCGGCCGCCGCTCGCAGCCGGGTGAGGACCTGGCGCAGACGCTGGCGCCCGGCCGCGGGCGCCGCGTCGGGGAAGAACGCCTCGAGCACCACCTCGACGGGCAGGCCGCGCTCGTGGAGGGCGAGCATTCGCACGAGTTCGCCGGGCTTGCCGTGCGGAAGCTCCACCGCTGAGCCATCCGCTCGGGTCACCGACGGCGTGTCGAACAGGCGGATCAGCAGGGGCCGTCCGTCGAGCAGCAGCTCCCGGGCGTGAGCCGATCCGACGCGTTCGGCGAGCGGTGCGAGGGCGGCGACGAGCTCCGGCTCGCCGCTTCGCGCGATGCCCGGGCCGCCGCACGCGTTGGCCTGCTCGAGCGCCCGCGTGGCGAGCTCTCCCGCTCCCTCCCGACCGGCCCGGAACGTCGCCCACGCCGCGAGCAGCGTATGGCGCCAGATGAGTCGCTTCTCGAGCCAGTCACCCTCCGCGAGCGCCTGCAGCGCCTCAAGACCCTCGATCGGATCACCCGAGCGCGCGAGCAGCGTCGCCTGCGCCTGGCGCACGAACTCGTCGTCGGGGTCGCGCTCGCGCGCGCGGTCCAGGTAGCGCCGCGCCGGCTCGCCGAGGCCGACGCGATCGAGCAATTCGGCGGCGTCGGCGAGGAAGGTGACGCCCGTGTTCATGGCAAACCAGTCGGTGGCGTCGCGGTCGACCTCGCGCACGAGCCGCTCGGCGAGCAGCGCATCGTCGCGCAGCGAGGCGATGACCGCTCGCGACCACGCGGCGTAGGCGCGCGACTTCGGATCGTCATCGCGGTCGGCGAGCTCGGTGGCCTCGACGAGCAGCGCATCGGCCGTGGCGAGCTCGCCGAGTGACGCGAGCGTGTCGGCGCGGAAGCTCAGTACGGTGGCGCGGCGGGGGCTGTCAGGCCCGAGGATGTCAAGCGCCTCGCTCATGAGCTCCGCGGCCCGGGGCAACTCGCCGTTCTGGCGGAAGATCGCATTTGCCCGCCAGAACACGGCGAACCCCTGCCATTCGGCGTTCCCCAGAGCGAGGCAGCGGTCGGCCACCTCGCGCAGGATGCGGTCCGCCCTCCGGGTGCTCGCCTCGGTCCCGGTCCACGCGAGCACTCGTCCCCGGGCCAGCAGCGCCCGGACGATCGCGATCCGGTGGGCGGGGTCGGCCTCGGTGAGGACCCGCTCGGCGAGCGCGTCGGCCTCCTCGAGCGCGACCTCGGCGGCGGCGGCGATCGCCCGCGCGGCGAGCAGCTCGAGACGCCACGCCCGCCCGGGCGGCTCGGGCGCCGGCACGCCCGCGGCGAGCAGCTGCTCAAGCCGCTCGAGGGTCGCGTGGCGCTCGGACAGCCGCAGTCCCGGCTCGAGCGCCCACGCCCGGTCGAACAGGGCGGCCGGATCCGTGATCGCCGCCAGCTCGGCGGCGGACAGCGGTGCGGGTACCGACCCGTGATGCATTATCGC
>CAXTTD010000373.1:0-339 GCA_964246945.1 uncultured Solirubrobacteraceae bacterium
CCCCGCGCGCGACGAGCCGGCGCCGCGCGACGACGCCGCCGACGAGCTGCGCACCTACATGTCGATGCTGTTGGTGAGCGCGCCGATGCTCATCGACGCCGCCCCCGCGCGCGCGTTCCTCGAGAGCGCCCAGCGGCTCGGCGGCCTGCTCAGCTACGCGCTCGGCCGCCTCGGCGACGACTCGGTCCCGGATCAGACCGACCGTGTCGAAGCCGCCGCCCAGGTGATGCGCTCAGCGGCCGAGCCGCTGCTGTCAGTGCTACGCAGCGACCAGCGGCGCGCCGTCGACGCCGACGCGCCGTCTCCCGAAGGGCAGGCCGACCGCGCGGCGGGCGACGC
>CAXTTD010000373.1:349-3147 GCA_964246945.1 uncultured Solirubrobacteraceae bacterium
CCCTCCGCCTCGCACACCCCACGGGCATGGCGCGGTCCGTGCTCCCCGACGAACCCGGGCACCGCCACCCACGACCAGTCCGCGGTGAAGCCGGTCGCCCACACGATCGAGCGCACGCCGGCAGCGGTGAGATCGAGCGGTGCCGCGCCATCGCCGTCCGGGGCCCACACCGGTTCGTAGCGGGCCTCGGCGGGCGCGTCGATCCCCTCGCGCTCGATGAACGCGTCGATCGTGTCCTTGATCCGATCCGCGGTCGCGTCGGCGCCGTCGAGGTTCTCGCGCAGGTCCTCGGCGAACCGCAGCGTGCCGTCGGTGCAGCCGGCGAGCCGGCCGTGGAGCGTCGTTCCCTCCCGCGCGAACGCGCGCAGGTCGAGATCGTGGCCGCCGTCGCGGCCGGTCATGTAGTGGTTGGGCTCGTGGCGGGCCGCCTCGGGACCTCGGGGATGCTCCTCGGCCCCGATGTCGTAGTGGCCGATGTCCTGCAGCCACGCGATGCAGTCCCGGCCGCGGTAGCGCCGGGCGCAGCGCGGCGCGGAGCCGACCGCGACGTGGACATCGCGCCCGCCGATCACCAGGTCCTCGGCGATCTGCGCGCCCGACTGGCCGGTGCCGACGACGAGCACCGCGCCGTCGGGCATCGAGCTCGGGTTGCGGTAGGCGGAGGAGTGCAGCTGGGTGATCCCCGCCGGGATCTGCTCGGACAGCGGCGAGACCCGTGGGTGGTGGTAGCCGCTCACGCACAGTGCGACCTGCCGTGCCCTCACCGCGCCGTGATCGGTGCGCACGTCGAACCCCGTGCCGGAACGGGTGATCGACTCCACCGCCACTCCCTCGTGCAACGGCGTGGCGAACGAGGTCGCGAACGACTCCACGTACTCGACGATCTCCTCGCGGACCATGAACCCGTCGGGATCCTCGCCCGCGTACGGGTGCCCGGGCAGGCGGCACTGCCAGTTCGGGGTCACCAGGCAGAACGAATCCCAGCGCCCCCTCGTCCACGACCCGCCGGCCCGCTCACGTTCGAGCACCAGGTGCTCGATGCCGAGCCGCGCGAGGTGAAAGGACAGCGAGAGCCCGGCCTGCCCGCCGCCC
Organism: uncultured Solirubrobacteraceae bacterium; assembly: GCA_964246945.1. GTDB lineage: Bacteria > Actinomycetota > Thermoleophilia > Solirubrobacterales > Solirubrobacteraceae > Palsa-465. The sequence goes on from CAXTTD010000373.1 coordinate 1,442, forward strand.
ACCACGACCACGTCGATCTCCTCAGGCAGCGGCGCTCCGGAGGACCCCCGTACCACGGGCCGGTTGCGCCGGCGCACCATCTCCACCGTCGCGAGACCGTCCGGCCCCTCGCCGTGCGCCTGCGCACCCCGGGTGAACGCCTGCGCGGCCTCCGCGGCGGCGGTGCAGGCGAAGCCGAAGCGCTCGCGCACGCGCTCGGAGGCGGCGTGCAGACCGTCGCCCAGCCGGCGCTCGAGTTCGGCGCACGGGTACACGGCGCCCTGCACGACGAACTGCTCGATCGCCCGCGACGGTGACGTGCCCCGTTGCCGGTGCCCGTCGGCCCACCGGATCGTGAGATCGACCTCGCCCATCAGGCGCTGACCTCGGCCTCGAACGGGATCGGCGTCGGCCTGCGATACAGGTCGGGACGCAGGTCGCGCACCGGGGAGAGCTTCTGGCGCGCCTTCTCGAGCGTCGCCGCAACGTCGAGGGTGGCGATCGCGAGCCCCGGTTCGGTCGGCGGGTCGCACTCCGCGAGCGGGTCCCCGGCCGGGCCGACGATCCGCGCGCCCCCGAGGAAGCGCAGGACACCGAAGTTGCCCGTCTGGTTGCCGGAGGCGACGACGAACGAGTTCTCCGCCGCGCGGGCCCGGTCCCACAGCTCCGAGCGACGCCACTGGCGGTCCTCGGTGAGATCCTCCGCCGCGTCGGTCGCGCTGCAGGGCCATGCCGAGAGGATGCAGAGGATCTGGGCGCCGTCGAGGGCGAGCGTGCGCGCCGCCTCCGGGAACGCCTTGTCGTAGCAGATGAGCATCCCCATCCGGCCGAGCGGCGTGTCGAACGCGCCGAGCGCGTCGCCCACCGTGGTGAAGCGGTCCTCGTCGAGCGGCAGGTGGGTCTTGCGATGCAGGCCGAGCAGTCCCGACCCGGTGACGCACGCCGCGGCGTTGTAGCGGACCCCGTCGCCGCCGTCCTCGCAGAAGCCCACGCATACGACCATCTCACCGGCGAGGTCCATGACCCGCCGAAGCTCGGGGCCGTCGGCGTGCAGGGTCGGCGGGGGCTCGGCGTCGCCGTGCAGCGTCTCCACATAGCCGCCGAGGGCCGCCTCGGGCAGCACCAGCAGATCGACGCCGGCCCCGCGCGCCTCGTCGATCACGGTCTCGATCGTGCTCAGGCACTCCGCCATGCCCCGCCCGAACGGCGCGTTCGCCGCGGCGATGGTGATCTCACTCATCTCGGTCCTCCTCGTTCGTGACCCGTTGCCGCCCCCAGCCCGCACACCGCTCCGTCAAGCGCCGTGGTAAGCGCGCCGTCCGGCCAGCGCAACCGCACCCCCGGCTCGCTCACGAGCTCGCCGCAGGCGGCACTCACCGCCTTGCCGGCGGACGGCGACGGGCGGCCGGGCGCGTCGGCGGTCAGCATCGCGAAGCCCGGGAAGCAGGTGAGCCAATCGGCGAGCGATGCCCTCGCGGGGCGCGGCACCGCCGAGACCTCGAGCTCGGCACCGCACCCCGCCGCCTCGGCGAGCATCCCCAGCGTGCCCACCGTCCCGGCCATCGAGACGTCCTTGGCCGCCCGCGGCCGCGCTCGCGCAACCGCGCTGAGCATCGGCGCGAGCTCGTCACGGCCGCGCCACGACGTCGAGTCCCCCTGCCGCCCCCCGTAGCCCGGGCGCCCGTCCCCCTGCAGGTCGGCGGTGCGCGCCACCGCGTCGCCGACCC
>CAXTTD010000373.1:3157-3855 GCA_964246945.1 uncultured Solirubrobacteraceae bacterium
GTCGGGTGCCGCGAGCGCGTCGAGCGCTCCCACCGGGCGCGCCCCCATCGCCGCGAGGTCGTGGGCGGTGACGAGCATCCCGCACCAGCCCGCCCACTCGGGATCGTCCTGGACCATCGCGGGGACGATCGCGTCGCTGCAGGCGACGATCTCGCTGCCGGGCACCGGGACGCCGTCGTCGCCGCGCCAGCGCCCGTCGGGCAACAGTCCGCCGACGAGCTCGCCGATCGGCGCCTTGGTCTCCCGGGCGAGTGCCGCGAACCGTCCGAGCTCGAAGTGCATCAGCCGATGCGGGCGGCCGGCGACGGTGATCGGCCGGCTCGCCTGCCAACCCAGGCGGGTGAAGAACGGAACGTGCGCGGTCTGCACGTGGGCGTCGAAGCGCAGCGCGCCGGCGTCGATCACGTGGGCGCACGCGGACCGTACGAGCGCGGCGCCGATCCGTCCGCGCCCGGCGTCGGCGGCCGCGTCGACGACGAGCCGGCTCCCCCGCCACCACCCGATGGCCTCGGCGCCCGGGTGCTCGGGGTGCAGGCGCACCCCACCGAGGACGGTCCCCGCCCGGTCCAGGGCGACGAGCACCCGGGTGCCCGGGTCGGCGTCGGCCCAGTCGCGGTCGCCCCCGGTGAACAGCCCCTGGCGGTCGCCGAACTCCTGGGCTCGCAGCTGTCCGTAGCGCGCACGGCGCGGGTCCCCGC
>CAXTTD010000374.1:0-3850 GCA_964246945.1 uncultured Solirubrobacteraceae bacterium
AGCTCCTTCAAGCGCTTGACGTCGTCGGCCTTCATCCCGCCGAACTGGGTGCGCCACCGGTGATACGTCGCCTCTGAGACCTCCAGCTGCTTCCAGACCTCCGGCAGTTCGGTCCCCTCGCCCAGTCGTGGAAGCTCTCGCCCTCCCCCAGCTCCACGGAGTCTCGGCCGGTGGAGACGATCAGCCAGGGCTTGGCGGCGTCGTATTCGGTGAGCGTGAAGCTGTAGACGGTCATGCGAACGCATGTTCGCATGACGGCCGAGCGTGGCGCGATGATCCGGGCATCGATGACGTGTGCCTTGTCAATCGATGGGGGCCTGCGTACCATGTCGGCGCGGTTGTCGGTGTTCGGTGCGGAACAAGACGCTGAGAGAGGAATCGAGCATGAGGGGCATGAGACTTTTGCGTTGGAAGCACGGTGCAGTGAGTGCGGCGGTGGTCGGCGCGATCTGCGCCCTGATCGCAGTTGCGGCTCAGGCGGCGACCGCCACCGTGCGCCCCAGGCTGGTCAGTACGACGGTGCAGCAGTTCAAGACCGAGCGGGGGATGCAAGTCGTTGTTGACTTCAAAGTGACGAAGGCGGACTCCATCCTCCCCGCCAAGGCGGTGATCTGCGTCAAGGGCGTATGCAAGACAGACGTGATTCTCAAGACGAGCCGACCGGCAGCCGGGGCTGTGGCCACCGAGTACACGCCTAACGTCCTGTTCAAGTTCGGTGACCTCCACCAAGATGTCACGGTCAAAACGACCCTCGTTCTCGGCACCCATCGGTACACCTACAGCTCGAAGGCCAAAGACGAACTGTCCCCCTGTGTCGTCGGTCGTGGAGCGGGGTCTGGGCTGCTACCCGACTGCTGATGCCCAGCGTCTGTCAGAGCGCGCGATGACGCGAACCTCCGTCGCCCGATGTGCGGTGGGGCCCTCGATCGTCACAGGCGGCGATCCGGCGCGACGGCCTCCACGGCCACCGGAGCCTGCACCTGAGCGGCGAGCTGCTGCACGGCCCGGGCGTGCCGGGCGGCGACCGCCGACAGCCTCTCTGGGTCGCACATGGCATCGCGCTGGTCGTTGCTTACAGCGGCGATCACCCCAGTTGCGACGGGCTTCAGTGTTGCGGACAACGGTCCAACCCCCTTGACGCCGGTCATCGTGACGAGCGTCGATCGATTACGCACTCAAGCTTATTGGTTCATGTCGTTGTCGGCAACAGCCATCAAGCCCTTCTACGCGGAGAAGGTACGCCGCCTACTTCTTCAGCCCCATCATCGCGGTAGGGACAGCCCTTCGGTCGGGTCGGGACAGGTGTCCACACCGCCTCGGGCTGCCCCCCGCGCAGATCCCAGCGAGCGCTGCTAACGCACTGGGCTCCTGCCTTGGGTGCTGGCGTCAAAGCGGACGGTCGGCCAAGGATGCACGATCCGGGCGGGTGGTAGCCATCGATCGGCGAGAAGACCAATCCGTTTCCAGGTCATCCGGTGTCGCTGACTGCGGCGCCGCAGCGCTCTGAGCCAGAGGTGGATGATCCGGTAGCGGAAGGTGGTGATCGCCTCGCCGTTGTCGGGCACCGCGTAGTAGTTGAAGTGCCCGCGCAGAACGCTGGCCAGCCAGCGTCCCTGTTCGGGGATGGGCAGATCGCGCCTGCGGATCAGCTCGGCCTTGACCTTGCTGAGCTTTGAGCGCATCCGTTTCTGATCGGTCACCCGCTTGAGCTTGAAGCGCCCGTTCTTCGTCGTCGCGCAAATGTGCGTGAACCCGAGGAACTGAAACGTCTCAGGCTTCCCGAGCCCGCGCTCGGCCCGGTTCTGGGCGGCGAACCGCCCGAACTGGACCAGCCGGGTCTTCTCGGCGTTCAGCTCCAACGAGAACTCCGCGAGCCTGTCGCGGAGCTCTGACCAGAACCGCTCGGCGTCTGACCGATGCTCGAACCCCACCACCGCGTCGTCGGCAAAACGCACGATGATCACGTCACCGCGCGCGTACCGGTCCCGCCACTGGTGGGCCCACAGGTCAAAGACGTAGTGCAGGTAGACGTTCGCGAGCAACGGCGATGCCGCAGCTCCTTGAGGAACGCCCTCCTCACTGACCGTCCATGCCCCGTCTTCGATGACTCCCGCGGCCATCCACTTCTGGATCAGCCGCAGGACCCGCCTGTCCGCGATCCGGTGCTCCAAGAACCTCACAAGCCACTGATGGTCAAGGCTGGTGAAGAACTCCCGGAAATCCAGGTCGAGCACCCAGTTCACCTTCCTGCGCACAATCCCGACCGACAGCGCGTCCAACGCATGATGCGGTGAGCGCCCCGGCCGGAAACCGTACGAGAATCCGAGGAAGTCCGGCTCATAGATCGCGTTCAACACCTCGACGACCGCGCGCTGCAGGATCTTGTCCTCCAACGCCGCGACTCCGAGCGGCCGCAGCCGCCCGTCCGCCTTGGGAATGAACACTCTCCGCGACGGTCTTGCCCGGTAGCGCCCCGCATGGACCCGTTCATGCAGACCCCGGAGACTCTCCTCCAGATCCGCCCCGTAGTCACGCCACGTCACGCCGTCCACCCCCGGCGCGGCGCTCGGGCGAATCGCCCAATACGCCGCCCGCAGCCGGTCAACGTCGACGTGATGCAAGAGCGCGGTGAACCGCGCGTCCTTGTCTGTTTGTGCCGCTCGGCGCACGCCAGCCAGATCACTGGGCGCACTGGTTCCGGCCCTGGGTCCGGAGTGCGTTTCGCTGGCCACGTTTCCCCTCGGCCGATCCCCTTTCCTCCACCGACTCCGCCGCCCCACCCTGGGCGTTGTTCGCCAGCTTCGCAGGTACTACGGGATCGTCTGACTTCCCACGACCGTCCATCACGGGATTACGGCCTTGGCCTTCCCCGCACGACCCGCCCCACCATCAAGACGAGCGAGTGATCGTGGGACCTCCCGGTTCTCGCGCATGAAGACTCCGCGCATGCACAGGTTCTTGGACCCCGCGAGGTCCGCCAGACGGCTCGCGAAAGCGCCGCCGGCGATGTTGCCTTCCGCCAGTTGTGAGGACGTCAGCACCTCGACAGCAACCAATTTCGGGGCTCGATAGCCCAGCCTACGCGTACCCCTACCGACGCTTCGACCACAGCCTCACGACCATGACCGCACGGCTCGGGGCCGCCGTGGATCGCTACACCTTCGACGTAGAGCTCTCTCATCTCCTTCTCCATGCCGGTTTATCCCGGCGCCGCCACAACATCCGGGTATAGCTCCGCTGGTCCTAGTCGCCGTCGTGGTGATCTGAGAGAATCACGCCGGTTTGAGAGCGTCGAAATAAGGGCAGGTTCTTCTGAATCACCGTCTCGTGAAGGTCATGATGGGGGTGATCGCCCCGTCGGTAGCTTCGGCGGTCATCCCGGCGATGACCTCGGCGGCTACGCCCAAGGTTCCGGCGTGTTCGCTGAGTGGTGTCGGTCACGTCCAGATCTGTCCGGTCGCGATCAAGGCGACCGCGCGCAAGTCTTCCCGAGTCGTCGTCGCTCGGTATGCGGACTTCTCCCAATGCAACCTTCCCGTCCCGAGTAACGAGCCCGGTGAGAACCAGCGCTACGTCGTCGCGTCGGTCACGATCAATTGGGGCGATCACACCCGCTCGACTGCCGGGGTTGCTCATACGGGCACCCGGTGTCCGGCGAACGACAGCGCCGACACCACCGCGGGTGAGAACGAGCCGGTCACGGGCGTTCATCGGTACAAGAAGAAGGGGACCTACCGGGTCACCGTCTCGCTTACCTATGTCCGTCGATCTGGCAACACGTACCAGAACTGCGCCACGGCGACGCCGGGGGACAAGACCTACAACAACCTGATGAACTGCATCGCACTAG
>CAXTTD010000375.1:0-3845 GCA_964246945.1 uncultured Solirubrobacteraceae bacterium
GGAGGGGCCGGGGCGAAGTAGGCGCCGCCGCCGAGCGCCTTGTCGTAGCCCGACCAACGCTGTCCGTCGGCGAGGGTCTTCTGCACCCGATCGAAGGACCCCAGGCGAGCCCCGAGCGTGTCGATGCCGTGGACGAGCGCCGCCTCCCGGGTCGCGGGAAGGATGGGGCTGCCGTGCTCGAGCGAGCCGTGGTGGCTGAGGATGATGTGCAGCAGCGCGTCGGCGAGATCACGCGGGAAGTCCTCGATGGCGTTGATCGCCGTGCGCGTCCGGAAGTAGCCGAGCGGGATCTCCCCGAACAGCCGGCCGTCGTCGCTCATCTCGATCTTCTGGCCGTTCTTCGGGTAGGCGTCGAGGTTGCGGATGTGGTGCAGGAGCGCCCCGGCGACCGCGATGTCGCGGTCGATGCCCGGGAACGTCGCCGAGATCGAGCTCACCGCCTGGGCGACGGTGAGCGAATGCTCGAGCAGGCCGCCTGAGTACGCCTGGTGGTAGTGCTTGGCCGCGGGGGCGTCGCGGAACCGCGGCCAGACCGCCGACTCCTCACCGAGCATGTGGGCGAGCAGCTCGCGCAGACACGGGCGCTGGATCGTTGCCAGCAGCTCGCGCAGGTCCGCCTCCAGCAGCTCGATCGGCCGCGGCGGCCCGTCGACGAGGTCCGTCCGGACGTACTCGTGCGCCTCGGCGGACCGCAGCGATTCGACGACGATCCGGGTGCCGAACGGCTCCTCCTCGCGCACCTCGCCGCACACGTGGACGACTTCGCCGGCGCGGCACGCCCCGCGGGCCCCGGGCAGGTCGTCGAAGACCACCGCAGCGATGCTGCCCGTCCGGTCGGCGAGCCGCAGCAACAGGAGCTCGCCGCCCTCGCGGCGCCCGCGGACCCGAACCTCGCGCACGAGCAACGGCGCCTGGACCCGGAGACCGACTGAAAGCTCACGAACCTGCATCGCGCCAGCGACGATACGCCCGTCCCCGGACGGTACGACCGGGCGGAAACCCCTGCTCAGCGAGCCCAAGCCCAAGGCCCTGCCGGCGGCCCGCCCTCATCGACACCTCTCAGCAGATCGGCGGCGCGCTGGGGCTGGCGCTCGTACCAACGCTCGCGAGGGCGCGGACCGATCACCTCTCGCGACGCGTCACCCGACCGATCAGGGGGCAGACGCGCCCCGGCCGCCTACAGCCCCGCCGGGTGACGCTCGACGAACGAGGACAGGTCCGGCTCATCGGCAGAGCGGTCCGACCACCGCGACCCGGTCTCGGCGAGCGCGACGGTGTCGAAACGCAGCCCCGCGACGTACATGAAGGTGTGCCCGTCGGTGGCGAACACGGTGATCCACTTGCCCGGTCCCGGCTCCCCCCAGTGCATGAACCCCGTCGAGGTGGTGGTGCCGTCGATCAGCCCGGCGGCGGCGAGCACGTAGGACAGCGAGCCTGAGCAGTCATAGCCGGTGTCCTCGTAGGTCATGTGGCCCCCGCCCCAGATATAGGGGAGGTGGGCGATCTGGTTGCCGGCCGCGATCACCTCCTGCACGGCCGCGGGGGCGTTCACCGGTGCGATCGCGAACAGATTCGAGGTGAGCGTCGCCTGGTTGGTGCGCGCGGTCATCCCGCTCTCGGTGAGCTGGCGGCGGATCGCGGTCAGTGAGGTCGGCTCCGGCAGGGCGCCCTGCCCTGCGGAGGACACGCTCACGCTCGCCACCCGCGGCGTCCGCGCGCCCGCACTCGCTCCCGCGCCCCCCGTGGTTGCCCCCGCGACCGGCTCGACGGCCTGGGGGTGGGGTCGGGGTACACCCGCGGCCGCGCTCCCGCCGTGACGCGCAGCGGCCGAGGACCCGGCGCCCGCCGAGGTGGAGGAGCCGCACCCGGCGCAGGCGAGCGCCGCGCACGCGAGCAGGCTCGCCACGAGCCCGGAGAGCACACGTCGATCCATCACGCCGAGTATGCCGGGCGCCGCGTGCCGGGTGCGCCGGCGAGCCCGCGTCAGGTGCGGGCGATCGACGCCGGGTCGGTCCCCTCCAGGCGCGTCATCGTGACGCTCGCCTCCAGCTCGGCGCTGGCCGCTCCGCGGTAGACGCCCTTGATCGGCGGCACGTCGGCGTAGTGACGGCCGTGGCCGATCTTCACGTGGGTCTCGCCCGTGAGTCCGCGGTTGGTCGGGTCCACCCCGATCCACACCGGATCCTCGCCACCGTCGGCGGCCGGCAGCAGCGCCTCGAGCCACGCGTGGGTGTCGACCTCGACCGACTCGCCGCTCGGGTCGTTGAACCCGGCCGCGAACAGGTACCCCGACACGTAGCGGGCGGCGATCCCGTGGTGGCGCAGCAGGCTCAAGGCCAGGTGTACGAAGTCCTGGCAGACCCCCGCACCCGCCCCCAGCAGGTCGGCGATCGTCGAGTCCACGAACGTCGCGCCCCGCCGGTAGGCGAAGCGGTCGGGGATGAGCTCGGAGACGCGCAGCATCGTCTCCAGCGGCGAACCCGCGCCGCGGGTCACCCCCAGCAGATCCTCCATCACCGGGTCGCCCGGCGCGTCGTCGGTCTGCAGGATGAACTCGCCGCTCGCCTCGCGGTAGCCGGGATCGCGCAGCGCCTCCCAGTCCGAGCGCGGCGGCGCCGGCGGGGCACCCGTGGAGACCCGCGCGCGCACGTCGATGGTGAGGTGGGTGTGGGGACGCGAGATCTCGAACTCGACGACCTCGGTGCCGAAGTAGTCGGTGTGGCGGTGCAGGCGGACCTCCGGGGTGAGCCGCACCGCGAACTCGTCACAGCGCTGGCGCCCGTTGCCGTGGGGCTTGACCCGCAGCGCGTTGAGGTTGTCGACGACCTCGGCATCGTAGTCGTATTCGGTGAGATACCGGATCGCGAAGTTCATCGGCGGGCGCTACAGGTGGACGGCGGCAATGGCGGCGATCGCAAAATACCGTCCGTCGATGTCGTGATCGACGAGCGCCAGCTCGTCCTGCACCCGCGCGAGCACGTCCTCGAGCGCGCCGCCGGCCTCCGGCGCGCGTCGCTGGAGCTCGAGATCGGCGATCAGCCGGCCGAGGCGCAGCACCGGCGGCGAGGAGCGCGGCTGGGGGTCGGCCGTCGACAGCGCGGCCTCGAGCGCGTCGACCGAGGAGGCGACCGAGCCCGGATAGGCGGAGTCGAACAGCAGGAAGCGCACTACGGGCACCACTGACGGCGCGGTCCGCACCGCGCGCCGGTAGGCCTGCAGGCCGCCTACCGCGTGCAGCAGCGCGAGCGCCTCGGTCTCGTGGGCGGGGCGGTTGTCGCCAAGCGAGCGCACGGGGATCGCGACGCGCAGCATCCGCAGCACCATGTCGGCCTCCTCGATCTGGCGGCCGGCCTCCAGGAACGCGCGGCCCTCGTCGCGCAGCAGCGTGCGATCGAGCAGGCCCCAGAACAGGGCGCACTTCTCCTTCACCTCCTGGTAGAAGGAGTAGGGGCCGGTCTGCAGCGCAGCGGCGAGGTCGTAACGCCCGAGGTCGAGGTAGAAGCCGTTGAGCGCCTCCCACATCTCGGTGGAGATGACGTCGCGCATGGTGCGACCCCGCTCGCGGGCACGGGCGACGCAGGAGACGACCGAGGCGGGGCTGTCGGTATCGAGGGTGAGCATCCGCGCGACCTCGGTGCGTCCCACCCGCCGGTCGGGGACCTCGATCTCCTCCTCGCCGGGCGCGGGCGGCTTGGCACCGATCGTCGTGAGCACCCCCTCCCACGACAGCGTGATCCCGCCCTCGCCGGGCACGCCGGAGACATCGGCGTGGAACGCGCCGTCGAGGATGCGCGCGGTGTGCTCGGCGCGCGTGAGGTCACGACCGAGCCAGAACAGCTCCTGGG
>CAXTTD010000376.1:0-3835 GCA_964246945.1 uncultured Solirubrobacteraceae bacterium
TGTCGACCGTCGTCGTCACCCACCCCGAGTTTCCGGCCGAGTCGATGGATCCGGCGGTCCAGCGCGAGCTCGCCGATCGCGGCGCGCTCATGGAGCGGGCGTTCACCACGCCCTACACGGGCAAGTGCAGCTGGGAGCAGGTGTTTGCCGCGACGCGAGCGGTCGGCGCCGAGCGCACGGTGTGGGGCTCAGACCTCGGACAGGTGTTCAACCCGCCGGTCGAGGACGGCCTGGCGATCATGGCCGACGAGTTCCTGGCCGCAGGGTTCAGCGAGAGGGAGGTAAGGACGATGGCGGTGGACAACACGCGACGGCTGGCGGGCGAACCTTGAGCCGGCGAGTGCAGGTCATCGGCGCCCACGCCGCCGACTTCGTCTGGCGGGCCGGTGGGGCGATCGCCAAGACCGTCGCGCTCGGCGGCTGCGCCGAGGTCGTCGCCCTCTCCTACGGGGAGCGCGGCGAGTCCGGTGAACTGTGGAAGGACCCCGATCAGACGGTGGGGAACGTCAAACGGATCCGCCACGCCGAGGCCGAGGCAGCGGCCGCCCACCTCGGCGCCTCGTTCCGCGCGCTCGACCTCGGCGATTACCCGCTGCAGATCGATGGTGATGCGCTTGTTCTGATCGCCGACGTGATCCGCGAGTTCGCCCCCGACGCGGTCGTCACCCACACCGACACCGACCCGTTCAACCCCGACCACCCGGTCGCCCACGACGCCGTCGACCGTGCCCGTGCACTAGCCACCGGCGCCGGGGTGCAGAGCGCGTTCGCGAGCGTGCGCCCGCCCCAGCTATACCTGTTCGAGCCCCACCAGCCCGAGCTGTGCAACTTCCACCCCAACGTCCATGTCGACATCACCGACGTGTGGGAGCGCAAGCTCGCCGCGATGGCCGAGATGAAGGCCCAGAGCTACCTGCAGACCTACTACGCCCAGCGCGGTGAACAGCGCGGCAACCACGCCCGGCGGGCGAGCGGCCGCTCCGAGATTCGCCACGCCGAGTCGTTTCATCGGGTGCTTCCGAACGTGGTGAGCGAGCTGTGAGCGCCAGTCAGGACCTCTGCGCCGAGCTCTCCCGCCTTGGTGCGGCCACCGTCTACGAGGCGTCGGGCCGGCAGGGGCTCGTCGACGCCGAGTTCCATCGCCTCGTCCCCGGCTCCCGCGCCTGCGGCCCGGCGCGTACCGCGCTCTGCGGTCAGGACGACAATCTCATGGTCCACGCCGCGATGTCACGTCTGCGGCCCGGCGAGGTGCTGGTGCTGGCGATGCCCAAGCCCGCCCCGGTCGCCCTGATCGGCGACCTGCTCGCCACCCAGGCCCAGGTCGCGGGGGCGGTCGCCGTGCTCTGCGACGGCGCGGCCCGCGACACCGAGGAACTCGCCGAGATGGGCCTGCCGATCTGGAGCCGGTTCATCCGCTCGCGTGGCGCAGCCAAGGACACCGTCGGCGAGCTCGACGTGCCGGTGCGGGTCGGCGGGTGCGAGATCCGCCCCGGCGACCTCGTCGTGCTGGACGGCGACGGCGCCACCGTGGTCGCCGCCGAGCGAGCCACCGAGGTGCTCGATGCCTCCCGCGCGCGCGGGGACAAGGAACGCGTCAAGCGGGAGAAGCTCCGGGGCGGGGCGATCTCCTACGACCTCGACGGCCTGCGGGCGAAGGTCGAGTGAGCCGTCGGTGAGCGAGCTCGCCCACCTCGGCCCGGCCGAGCTGCTGACCCCGCGCTACGAGGACTCGCTCACCTTCTTCGTGGAGATCATGGGGATGGAGATCCTCGAGGAGCGTGCGAGCGCGGCCTACCTGCGCGGCTGGGGTGACTACCAGCCGTGGTCGCTGAAGCTGACCGCGTCGCCGACGAGCGGTCTAGGCGTGCTCGGCCTACGGGCCTCGAGCCCCGAGGCGCTGGAGCGTCGCGTGGCCGCCGTACAGGCGGCCGGGCGGGGTATAGGCTGGAGCGAGGGCGAGCCCGGTCGCGGGCCCGGCTACCGCTTCACCGACCCCGACGGTCACCCCTTCGAGCTCTACTACGAGTCCGAGCGCTACCTCGCTCCGCCGGGCTCCGAGCCCGCGCTGAAGAACGTCCCCGGTCGCTACGTCGGCCGCGGCTGTGCAGTCAAGCGCCTGGATCACCTCAACCTGCTCGCCGCCGACGTACGCGCCAACCGGGCGTTCTGCGTCGACGCGCTCGGCTACCGCCTGTACGAGCGGATCGAGCTCGACGACGGCAGTGAGGCCGGCGCCTGGATGAGCGTGACGATCGCCGCCCACGAGCTGATCTACACCCGCGACGCGCACGGCGCCCACGGTCGCCTGCACCACCTCGCTTTCTGGGTCGACACTCGCGAGGAGTGCCTGCGCGCCGCCGACATCTGGCTCGACGCCGCCGTGCCGATCGAGGCCGCGCCTTCGAAGCATGCGATCGCCCAGGGCTTCTTCCTGTACGGGATCGAGCCCGGCGGCAACCGCGTCGAGGTGACCAGCGGCGGCCGCCTGATCTACGCCCCGGACGAGCCATGCGTAGTCTGGACCGAGGCCGACCGGGCTAAGGGTCAGGCGTGGGGCGTGAAGACGGTGGAGAGCTTCCACACCTACGGCACCCCGCCGGTTCCCGAGTCCGACCAGCCGCCCGCGGCGGCCGGGGACGACGTCCTCGCCCGTCCCGACCTGCGGTGAGGACGACCCCGCCGACGGGCGTAGGCTCTTCGCGTGTGAGCGCCGACCCAGACCCTCAGGACGCCGTGCGCGAGCAGATCCGCGCGGCGATCCTCGACGGCACGTTCGCCCCGAAACAGCGGCTGATCGAAGCCGACCTGTGCGAGCTCTACGGCGCTTCGCGGTTCCAGGTCCGCTCCGCCCTACAGGAGCTCGCCTCCCAGGGCCTCGTCGAGTTCCAGCGCAACCGCGGGGCGCGGGTGCGGGACGTGAGCCTCGGGGAGGCGATCGAGATCACCGAGGTGCGGATGCTCCTGGAGGGCAACGAGGCCGCCCGGGCGGCCGAGCGGGTCACGGACGCCCGGGCGGCGGGCCTCGAGCGGATCGCCCGGGAGATGCGGGCCGCGGTGGCCGCCGGCGAGCTGATGCGCTACTCAGAGCTTAACGCCGAGCTGCACGCCGCGATCCGCGCGATCTCTGACCACCGGATCACCGCCGCCCTGCTTGAGCAGCTGCGCGACCTCACTGTCCGCCACCAGTTCACTCTGTCGCTCGTGTCCGGACGCTCGGCGGTCTCCCTGCCCCAGCACGAGGCCATCGTTCAAGCGATCCTCACCCGCGACCCAGCCGCCGCCGAGCGAGCAATGCGCGCCCACCTTACGAGTGTGATCGAGGCGCTCACCGCCCTGGCCGGCGCTGTTGCCCCATGAGCCGAGCTCGGATCCATAGGTGGACGCCGGTTCTCACGCCGGCGAAGCTGGCCAGCGAGAACGCAACCACCGGGCTGGGAGGGCGGCGACTACGCGTTCATGCGCCGCGTCCTCTCATCCGAGCACGGGCACGAGCTCTACGCCAAACGCAAGCACAGCATCGAACCGGTCTTCGGATCAAAGCCAACCGACGCCTGGACCGCTTCCAACGAAGAGGCAGGGCCGCCGTCCGGTCGGAATGGCGGCTGATCACCGCCACCCACAACCCGCTCAAGCTCCACAACCACCGGACCGCCCCCGCCACCGGGTGACACCCGGCCGGCGACCGCAGCCCGCGATCCGATCCCGGCCCGCGCAGACCGGACCCTGCGACTTTCTCCGACAGCCTCTCGTGAAACCGGCAGTGGAGCTATACCCGGAAGTGGCGGCCAGAAACGCCGCCACCACCTCGCGGTGCGTGGTCGGTGAGGCGTCGGGG
>CAXTTD010000377.1:0-3823 GCA_964246945.1 uncultured Solirubrobacteraceae bacterium
ACCCGGCTGTGGCCGGGTGCGCAGCCGAGCGGCCTCGCCGCGGTGCCGCGGATCGTGCGGGACGCGGTCCGGTGAGCGCGCCCGGACCCGATCGCGCGTGGTCGACGTGGGACCCCCGCTTCCCGGCGTGCATGATGCACCTGCCGAGTCGCTTCGCGGTGCGGGTGGCGCTGTTCAGCGCGACCGAGAACCGCTACGACCCGTTCGCCGCCGAGGATCAGCTCGCGTTCGCGCTCGGCGAGCACACGCTCGACGGCGACTACGTCGCGCTCTCGGTGCGCAGCGCCGGCACCACGCTCGGGATCGAGTTCGCCCGGGGTGAGGCGTCGGGGGTCTCGGCGCGGGTCCGGATCCTCGAGCCCGGCGAGATGATGTTCCGGCTGGGGATCATGGTTGAGGCCGGCTTCCTCGCCCCCGCGACCCCGGACCCGCGCACGCCGGAGCCGCCGATGGACGGCGAGCTCGCGCTGGTGACCCCCGGGGGGCGAGCGTGGCTCCAGCCCGCCGAGGCCCGGGCCCGCCGGTGCGGGCGCTGCTTTCACCTCGCGGTCTCCCCGCGGCCGGCGATCAGCGGCCACTACGCCCGCCCGAGCCGGGTGGCCGACGACCTCGAGCACCGCGGCTGGCTCTACCACCCGCCGCCGGCGCCGGACGGGGACTGGGTCGCCCTGCGGCTCACCGGCGATCCGCGGCAGGCGATCATGATCGCGGTCGCGCTCGACGAGGACGGTGACCCCGGGGCCGCCGCCGCGGCCGCCCACGCCCGGCTTGCGCGGGTGACTGAGACGGTGGCCGACGCGAGCGAGCGGGCGCGGGCTCAAGGCTCGCCGCCGGCCCGCGCGGTCCGCGACGTGATGGCCTGGAACACGGTGTGGGACGCGAATAACCAGCGCGTCTACACCGCCGCCTCGCGGGGGTGGCTGCGCGGCTTCGGCGGGTGGGGGATCTGGCTGAGCGACGCCTTCTACAGCACGCTGCTGTGCGCCCGGGTCGGCGATGCCGGGCTCGCGCGCGCCAACCTCGAGGCGGTGCTCGCCGGCGCCACCGCCGCCGGGAACCTGCCGTGCCTGGCGGCCGCCGACGAGACGTGGGTCGACCGCACCCAGCTGCCGGTGGCGGCGTTCACGGTGTGGCGCGCGTATCTGCTGAGCGGCGAGCGCGCGCTGCTCACCGCGGCGTATCCGGTGCTCGCCCGTCAGCTCGACTGGGTCACCCGCGAGCGCGACGGCAACGCCAACGGTCTCTACGAGTACGGCAGCTCAGCCGTCGGCGACGCCCAGTGGGCGGGCACCCGGCAGGGGGCGCTCAACGAATCGGGAATGGACAACCTGGCCGTGTTCGACGAGGCGGTGTTCCGGCCGCAGGCGGGGACGATCGACCTCGAGGAGCCCGGCCACAACGCGCTGCTCTCGCTCGAGTGGCAGGCGCTGTCGTGGATCGCCGCCGAGCTCGGCCACGTCTCGGAGGCCGACGATCTCGGTGCGCGGGGTCGGGCGCTCGCCGCGCGCATCCGCATCCAGCTGTGGGACGCCGCGCGCGGGATCTTCGCCGCCCGCCGCTGGGACGGCACGGTCGCCGCCCACGTCTCGCCGACGAGCTTCTTCCCGCTCGTCGCCGGGGCGGCCACCGAGGCCCAGACCGAGGCGATGCTTGACGGCTGGCTGCGGGACCCCGCGCGCTTCGGCGGGACCCTGCCGCTGCCCAGTGCGCCGCTCGAGGATCCAGTGAGCCGCGAGGACAGCTACTGGCGGGGACGGATCTGGGCGCCGATGCTGTACTGGACGTGGGAGGGACTGCACCGCGTGGGGCGCCGCCAGGACGCGCGGGAGCTCGCGCGCCGAGCGTGGGAGATGTTCGAGCCCGAATGGAGCGCGAAGCGTCACTGCCACGAGAACTACCACGCCCGTGATCCGGCCCGACACGACGCCCACGACTCCGACCCGTTCTACTCGTGGGGCGCGCTGATCCCGTTCATGTGGGAGGCCGAGCGGGCCGACGCGAGCCCGTGGGAGGGCCTCGTGGTCTCCCCCGGCGCGTGCGTGAGCTGGCGCGGGGCCACGGTGAGCGCCCATGGCGCGGGCGCGACGATGCGGCTGCGCGTCGACGGCGCCGAGCTGCCCACGGAGCTGCCGGCGCGCCGGCTGGCCCACGTGAGCGTCGCGGACGGTGGTGGGGTGCGCTATGACACGGAGTCCAATGGATGACCCGGGGGTGAGCACGTGAGCACGACGAGTCCGACGCAGGATCCGGTCGTCCCCGGCAACCTGCCGCGGGGGATCGAGGCCAACGGCATCAACACGATCGCCGAGGCCGAGCGCACGAGCCGGCCGCACGACCTGTTCTGGCCGTGGTTCGCCTCCAACGTCGGCGTGTTCGGGATCAGCTACGGCGCGTTCGTGCTGTTTGACGGCTTGTCGCTGTGGCAGTCGCTGCTCGCCGGGATCCTCGGCATCGTGGTCTCGTTCCTGCTCGTCGGGGTGGTGGCGATCGCCGGGCCCCGCGGTTCGGCGCCGACCATGGTGGTCTCGCGCGCCGCGTTCGGCGTGCGCGGCAACCGCCTGGCGGCGATCCTCTCGTGGCTGCTCACCGTCGGCTGGGAGGTGTTCCTGGTGGTCATCGGCACGCTCGCCGTCGCCAGCGTGTGCGGGCGGCTCGGGCTCGGCTCGGGGACCGGGGTGAAGATCGCCGGCATCGCGGTGATCGCCGGGCTCACCATCATCGGCGGGGTCACCGGCTTCCAGCTGATCATGCGCATGCAGGGCGCGATCACGGTGATCGCGGGCGTGCTCACCGTGGTGGTGATGGCGCTCACCGCCTCCCACATCCACCTGGGGACGGTGACCGGGCTGCCCGGCGGCTCGACCGCCTCGTTCTTCGGCGCCGTGGTGCTCGCCGCCACCGGCTTCGGCCTCGGCTGGGTATACGCGGGCGCCGACTACTCCCGTTACCTGCCGCGCGGGACCTCCCGGCGTTCGATCGTCGGCTGGACCGCGTTCGGCGGGGCGGTCGGCCCGGTGATCCTGCTGAGCTTCGGGGTGCTGCTCGCGGGATCGTCGAAGACGCTCGAGAACGGGATCGCCAACAACCCGGTGGGTGCGCTCAGCGCGGCGCTGCCCCACTGGTTCCTCGTGCCGTTCATCGTGCTCACCGTGCTCGGGCTCGTCGGGGCGACGGTGATGGACGTCTACTCCTCGGGCCTCAACCTCCAGAGCGCTGGCCTGCGCCTGCCCCGCCACTACGCCGCGCTCATCGACGGCACGCTGATGACGGCCGGCTCGGTGTACGTGGTGTTCTACGCCCACTCGAGCTTCCTCGATCAGTTCGAGGGGTTCCTCATCACCCTCGGGGTGCCGGTCGGGGCGTGGCTCGGGGTGTTCGTCGCCGACGTGCTGATGCGCCGCCGTGACTACGCCGAGCTCGACCTCTACGACCCGTCCGGGCGCTACGGCGACGTGCGCTGGTGGCCCCTGGCGCTGATCGTGATCGGCAGCGCCGTCGGCTTCGGCATGGTGGTGGCGAGCTCCAGCGTCCACTGGCTGAGCTGGCAGGGCTACCTGCTCGGCCCGCTCGGGCTCGGCGGGCGCACCGGCATCTGGTCGGGCGCCGACCTCGGCGTGGTGGCGGCGATCCTCATCGGGTTCCTGGGCACGCTCGTCCAGCGGGGCCGGATCCGGCGTGAGGAGGCCAAGCCGGTCGTCCACTGAGCCAGCGGGTCCCTCGGGCGGGCCCGGCGCGTCCGCGCAGGTCCGCGCGCATACGCCCTGTTGAGACTCTCCACACAACGGGTAACGCTCCCGGGTGACCCCTTCCGTCCCCGAGCCCC
>CAXTTD010000378.1:0-3816 GCA_964246945.1 uncultured Solirubrobacteraceae bacterium
CGTCCGGTCCGGGGGTATCATTCGCGGCGTGGTTCTCCTCACCGCAGACTTCCTTGGCCTCGGGCATTCGCACAGTTCGTTCGGGGTCACGCTTGCGCTGGCCATCACGTTTTTCGTCGCGCTTGGTGGCATCGCCCAGCTCCTCATCGGCTACGCGGTGGTCTCGGTGATGGCCGAGCGTCGGCAGAACCGGGAGCGGGCAGCGGCGTACGACCGCGGCGAGCGCCGCCCGGTCTCCTAGCTCACCGCGCACGATCAAGCTCACCGCGCGCGATCGACGACGCGCGAGCCGGTCTCACGTCTTCCGCGTGAGACGGCGGTCGGTCAGCAGCGCCTTGCGCGACGGCATCAGTGGACACCCGCGCGCGCCCTGCACGGGCTCTGGGGGCGGTCGTCGCGCGGAGGTTTACGCAGAGCTCCGCAGGTTTCCCGGAAGGAAGGTCCCCGGCCGACGTCGAATCAGACGCCTGCCCATGAAGCACGCAACCACCCCCATCGCCGGCTCCGAGACGGCCAACGGCCACCAGGCGCTCTCCGGCTACATCAAGGCGCGGTTCGACGAGTTCTCGCGCTCTCAGAAGGACGTCGCCCAGTACATCGTCGACCACCTCGATGAGGCCGCCTTCCAGACCGCCGAGGAGCTGGCCCGCCGGGCCAACACGTCGTCGAGCACGGTCGTGCGGTTCTCGCAGGCGCTCGGCTTCGAGGGATTCCCCGAGCTCCAGCAGGCCGCTCGCGATGAGTACCGCCGACTGGTCGGCGGCATCAGCGGCTCCGCGGAGGCGCTCACCGCGGCGGCGCCGCTGTTCAGCCTCGACCACACGGAGTTCGAGGCGGCGCTCGCCGATGATCACGTGAACGTCGAGGAGACCGCGCACAAGCTCTCGCGCACCGACGTGGAGGCCGCGATCGACGCGATCGCCTCCGCGGAGAAGGTGCTCATCGCGGGCATCGATCAGATGGCGTTCTTCGCCAGCTACCTGCGCCACCTGCTGATGCTGCTCGACCTGCGCGCCGAGATCGTCGCCAGCCCCTCCCAGGAGGCGCTCGGCCGCCTGTCGCGGATCGATTCCGAGACGCTGGTGATCGGCCTGTCCGCCGGCCGGCCCCATCCGCTCATCACCCGGACGATGAAGCTTGCGCGCCATCGCAAGGCGCCGACGCTCGCGATCACCGACGCGACGCTCTCCGAGGTCGCCCGGCTGGCCCGGATCCGGCTGTACTACTCCTCGAACACGCCGGCGTTCGTGCGCTCACACACCGCGCTGCTCTCGCTCATCCAGGCGCTCGCCTACGGCGTCTACGCCCGCGACGCCCAGCAGTACGACGTGCGCATCAAAGCGTTCCGCCTGAAGTAACCGCGGTCCGGTCAGCCCTCGCGACGGCCGACGAGCAGCGTCTGCACGGCCCGGCCGATCGGGCCCCGGCGGTCCCACAGCTCGCTCTCGGCCCGCGCCACGCTCCCCGCCTGCACTCGGGTGTGGGCGACGAGCGCCACCCACTCGTCGACCGGATCGCGCTCGACGAACACCGTGAGGTCGGGGTTGATGAAGGTGTGTTCCTCCCAGGAGAGCGCCGGCGCGATCCCGTTGCCGAAGTCGCCGGCAGCCACGATCCGGGCGACGCCGGTCGTCGGCACCCCGTCGATCAGCGGCGCCCGCAGACGGAACCAGGCGATCGAGGGACCCACCTCGCGGAAGCGCCCCTCCACGAAGCGGATCTCCATCCCGTGGGTGGCGAACATCACCGTGTCGCTGGCCCAGTCGTTGAGCTCCCCGGCCTCGGGGCTGGGGAACGGCGGCGCCTGCTCGGGCGTCGCCTCGAGGGTCGCGGGAGCGAGGTACAGCGCCCGCGCGCGCAGCACCTCGGCGCCCGCCGGGTCGCGCAGCGCGCCGTCGAGCAGCGTCACCCGCCGGCCGGGGCGCACCACCCCGACCTCGACCGTCAGCGGCCCCCGGGGGACCGGACGCATGAGCTCGAGCGTGATCCGGGCCAGCCGTAGCCCCTCGGAGCTCATCGCCTCGCCCATCACCTGGGCCATGAGCGCCGCCGGCGGCCCGCCGTGCAGCGCGTCGGCGAACCACGGCCCGAGGGCCAGCTCGCTCGCCAGGTAGTCGTCGCCGTCACGGACAAAGAGCGCACTGGGATTCATCGGCGGCTGAACCTAGCGCCCGGATAGACTCGACCCCATGAGCGACAACGGCCACAACCCCCGCGACGAGGCGACGTTCACCGTCAAGAGCGGCCTCGCCGAGATGCTCAAGGGCGGCGTCATCATGGACGTCGTCAACTCCGAGGAGGCGAAGATCGCCGAGGACGCCGGCGCGGTCGCGGTGATGGCGCTCGAGCGCGTGCCCTCCGACATCCGACGCGACGGTGGCGTGGCGCGTATGTCCGACCCGGAGATGATCCGCGGCATCCAGGACGCCGTGTCGATCCCGGTGATGGCCAAGGCCCGCATCGGCCACTTCGCCGAGGCCCAGGTGCTCGAGGCGCTCGAGGTCGACTACATCGACGAATCCGAGGTCCTCACCCCCGCCGACGAGGCGAACCACATCGACAAGTGGAACTTCAAGATCCCGTTCGTGTGCGGGGCCACCAACCTCGGCGAGGCGCTGCGCCGCATCGGCGAGGGCGCGGCGATGATCCGCTCCAAGGGCGAGGCGGGGACCGGCGACATCGTCGAGGCGGTGCGCCACCTGCGTCGCATCCGCTCGGAGATCCGCGCGCTCACCGTGATGGACCTCGAGGAGCTGCCGAGCGCCGCCAAGGAGCTCGCCTCGCCGCTGCCGCTGGTGCGCCAGGTCGCCGCCGACGGCCGGCTGCCGGTGGTCATCTTCTGCGCCGGGGGGATCGCCACGCCCGCGGACGCCTCGCTCGTGATGCAGCTCGGCGCCGAGGGCGTGTTCGTTGGCTCGGGGATCTTCAAGTCCGAGGATCCGGCGCGCCGCGCGAAGGCGATCGTCGAGGCGACCACCCATTTCCGCGACCCGGCCCGGGTCGCCGAGGCCTCGACCGGGCTCGGAGGCGCGATGTCGAGCATCGAGACCTCGAAGCTCGAGTCGGGTCAGCTGCTCGCCACGCGCGGCTGGTAGCCACGCCACACCACGTCCGCCCGCATCGATGAGCCCCCCGGACGGTGGCCCGTGCATCGGGGTGCTCGCTCTGCAGGGCGACTTCGAGGCCCACGCACGACTGCTGCACCGCCTCGGCGCCCGCGCCCGTGAGGTCCGGGTGCCCGCCGATCTCGCGGGTCTCGACGGGCTCGTGCTCCCCGGTGGGGAATCGACGACGATCACGCTCGGCATCAAGCGCGAGGGACTCGCGGAGCCGCTGCGCGCGCTCGCCGCCGCCGGCACCCCGATCCTGGGTACCTGTGCGGGGATGATCGTGCTCGACCGCGACCACCTGGGGATCCTCGACATCGTCGCGCAGCGCAACGCGTTCGGTCGTCAGCTGCGCTCCTTTGAGGCCGACCTTGAAATCGACGGCGTCGCCGGTCCGCCGGTGCACGCGGTGTTCATCAGGGCGCCCTGGGTCGCCGAGGCGGGCCCGGAGGTCGAGGTGCTCGCCGAGGTCGACGGCCATCCCGTCGCGGTCCGGGAGGGCACCGTCACCGCGATCTCGTTTCACCCGGAGCTGAGCGGCGAGCCGCGGCTGCACGAGCTCGCGCTCGGGCTCTCGAGCATCGGCTGACCACCCGCTCAGCCGATGTGGGAGATACGTCCAACCACACCGGATGTATCCACCACGTCGGGGCTACCGCGATGACCGCGCGCGCGGGCGCTCCCAGCCGCGCCGCTCGCGGTCGAAGCG
>CAXTTD010000379.1:0-3814 GCA_964246945.1 uncultured Solirubrobacteraceae bacterium
GTCGTGCAGGTACTCGGCGGCGATCGCGCCCCAGTCGGCTCCGGCGCGCAGCGCATCGAGCACCGCCGCGATGACGCCGTGCATCCGCCTGATCAGCACCGACTCCGCCGGAACGGTGAACTGGTTGACCTGGTGCCTCATCTCGTCGCGCGGCGGCGCGTCGAGCGTCTTGGGTCGCGGCGGCGTGTCTTGCCTCTCGGGTCGTGGGGGCCGGCCGGCGCCGTCCGGGGAGAAGCGCCGCCACCCGGGGACCGCGTACCAGCGCGTCGCGGAGCGCATCAGCCGCAGCGCCGTGTCGGCTTCGACCGCGTCGGCCCGGCGGGCGGGGAGGTAGCCGCCGTCGACGAGCGCCTGCTTGAGCGCGGGGGCGTCGCGCTCCGCGACTGCCCGCGCGATCGTCCGCTCGGCGGAGACCCGGGCGGCGTCGACGTCGCGCAGCAGCCCGTAGTCCAGCAAGGCCACCCGCCCGTCAGGACACAGGAGGTAGTTGCCGGGGTGGGGATCGCCGAGCGCGATCCGGTCGCGGTAGAGCACACCGAAGAAGCAGCGGAACACGATCTCCCCGTAGCGGTCGCGCGCAGCCTCTGGGGAGCGGCGCACGGTCTCGAAGCCCTCGCCCTCGACGTACTCGGAGACGAGCACCCGGCGGGTCGAGAGGTCGGTGCGCACCCGCGGGATCCGGATGAACGGATGTCCGCGCATGAGCCGTTCGATGCGGCGCTGGTGCTGGGCCTCGAGGTCGTAGTCGAGCTCCTCCCCGACGCGCTCGCGCAGCTCCGTGAGCATCGCCCGGCCGTCGAGGCCAGGCGCGAGTCGTCTCACCAGCGGGAGCAGCAGACCGGCGTTGCGCAGATCGGTCTCGACGCTTTCGGCGACCCCGGGGTACTGCACCTTGACCACCACCGCCTGCCCGTCGAGTGTGGTCGCCCGGTGGACCTGGCCGATCGACGCCGCGGCGAACGCCCGCTCGTCGAAGTCGGAGAACACGCCGGTCAGCGGGCCGCCGAGCTCGCGACGCATTAGCTCCTCCAGGTCGGCGAACCGCACCGGGGGGACGTCGTCGCGCAGCGCGGCGAGACGGCCTTGCAGCCGGGCCTGCTCGTCCTCGGGCAGGCCGTCAAACTCGACCATCGAGAGCATCTGCCCGACCTTCATCGCGGCGCCGCGCATCTGCCCGAGCTGGTCGACGAGTTGATCCACGAGCGCCGAAGTCCGCTCGCCCCGCGCCGCGGCCGCGCGCTCCGGGGTGCGGACCCGGTTGGCGGCGCGCATCCCGGCCCAGCGCAGTCCCTGCCCACCGACCAGTCCGCCGACCCGAGCCGTTCGAGTCACGCGACCGCTCGGAAGCGTGCCGGCCTCACGCGGGGGATCGTCGCGTGGTGAGCTCACCGATCGAGCGTAGTCCCCGCCGCCGGCCCTCAGGCGGAGGCGGCCGGACTCGCCGGGCCGGCCGTGACTCGATACGCTCCTCGGGAGCGCCCTCGTAGCTCAGCTGGTAGAGCACTTCCATGGTAAGGAAGGGGTCCACGGTTCGAGTCCGTGCGAGGGCTTCGGCGAATCGCCCTCGCTCGCGGGTCATGTGCCAGAACGGCGGATCACCCGAGAGCCCGCGCAGGCGCCATCTGGACACGCCTTGGGATCCCTTCGCAGACCCGCGGCGGCGCCCGTGCCCTCGGCGGCTGGTCGCTCGCCGGCGCGACTCCACTCGGTCTGTCCACGGTCAGCCGGTTTGGTCATGAAGCTTGATCCTCCCGGTCTCTCCTTCGGCGCCTTTTCAGATTTAGATGGGGCCTTGTGACACGAGGCCCCATCTGCGGGATCAGACGGTCAGGACGAGCTTGCCCTGGAGGTGACCGCCGTCAAGCCGCCGGTGCGCGTCGGCGACGCGCTCAAACGGGAACGTCTCTTGTACGTGAACCCGGAGCTTGCCGTGTTCGACGAGTGCGACGAGCTGTCGCAGGGCGACCGGATCTGGGTCGACCGCGATGCCGCTGAAGCGCATGCCGGCCGCCTCCAACTTGGCGGCGAGCTCTGAATCCTCCTCGGCGACCGCCATCACCAGGTGCCCGCCTGGGCGGAGCACTGCGAGCGACCGCTCGACGCTGTCGCCGCCGAACGCGAGCGCCCCGATGACCGACAGTGCCGCCTCCGGCTCATCGAGCAGGTAGAGACCGTCCGCTCCAAATCGGTTGGCGGCCAGCGCCAGAAACGACTCGCCGTGCGACTGCGCATGCAGCGGCACGTCGCCATACCAGACGAAGAAGCCGAAGCCCGAGAAGTCCACGCTCACCGTCGCTCACGGTGAGCTGACGCCCGTCGCTCACCGGTGAGCGCCGCGTCGCCACAACGCGTTACCGTCCCCGGACCGGGCTGAGCGAGAGAGAGGGGACGTTGATGACGGATGCCGTTGCGGGGTCGGGTGCGACCGCCGGCCGGGGCGCCCCGGAGGCCCGACGGGTCGCGGACATTCTCGCCCGGCAGGACCGCATCCAGAGCTGGGCGCTGCCGTGGTTCTACCTGGCGATCATCGGCACCGGCTACTTCTTCACCTTCTACGACATCGCCGACATCGGGTTCGCGGCGCCGCAGATCCAGACCCAGTTCGGGCTCAGCGGCAACGAGTCGACGTTCTTCGCGCTCGCCATCGGGCTCATCGGCTACGCCGCGGGCTCGATCATCATCGGCTCGCTCGCGGATCGCTTCGGCCGCTTCAAGATGCTCATCGTCACGATCGTGCTCACCGCGATCGGCTCGTTCGGCGACGCGGCGTCGCAGAGCCTCGCGATGCTCGTGGTGTTCCGCTTCGTCACCGGCATGGGCGTCGGGGCGGATCTGAACCTCGTCTCCACCTACGTGGGCGAGCTCGCGCCGGCCCGGCTGCGCGGGCGCATCTCGGTGCTCACCTTCCTGGTGGGGATCATCGGTCAGGCGGTGACCCCGCTGATCGCGCTCGCGCTCATCCCGAGTCTGCACAACGGGTGGCGCTGGCTGTTCATCATCGGCGGCATCATCGCGGTGATCGCTCTGTTCGCCCGGTTCGAGCTGCCGGAGTCCCCGCGCTGGCTCGCCCTGCACGGCCATCTCGACGAGGCCGACGAGCTGGTGGGGGAGATGGAGCGGCGCGCCACCCAACGCGGGGAGGTTCTCGCAGAGCCCGACCCGGCCGACGTCGACACCCGTCGCGGGTTCCCGTTCGCCGAGCTGCTCCGCCCGCCCTACGTCACCCGCGTGATCGTCTTTCTCATGATGTGGTTCTTCTGGTACATCGGCAACTACGCGTTCCTCGGCGACGCCGCGTCGCTGTTCAAGGACCAGGGCCTCAGCGCCGGGACCACCTATCTCGCGATCGGCGCGGCCGGCTACCCGATCGGCGCGATCGTCATGATCCGCGCCATCGACCGGCTCGAGCGCCGGCTGCTGCTCCCGATCTCCGGTCTGGTATGGCTCATCGGGATGGTCTTCATCGCCGCGGCGTCGGCGGAGGCGGTGCTCATCGTCGGCGCCTTCCTCGCCTCCGCCGCGCTCGGCATGTTCCTGCAGGCCGCCTACACCTACACCGCGGAGTCGTTCCCGACCCGGGCGCGCTCGACCGGCTTCTCGCTGTGCGACGGCCTCGGCCACGGGGGCGGGGCGCTCGGCGCGCTGCTGCTGCCCGACGTCATCTCGAGCCTGTCGTTCTTCTGGGGGTTCACCCTGATCGGGATCACCGGACTGATCGCCGGTCTCATCGGGCTCGCAGGTCCCACGGTGAGCAACGTGTCGCTCGAGCGGATCTCTCTCTGATGGGTGACCACGGCGACGCGGGGCCGCGGCC
>CAXTTD010000380.1:0-3810 GCA_964246945.1 uncultured Solirubrobacteraceae bacterium
CTCCTGGGCGATGCGGAAGACGGTGAGCTGCACCCCGTCGGGCAGCCCGTGCGGGTCTCCTGCGACCTCGATCGCGACGGGTATCCCGGCCGCCTCCACGCGGGCCAGCAGCGCGTCGAGGCGGTCAAGGCCCGGCTGGGGCGCGTACGGGCTCACCGGCTCCTCGCGCAGGACCCCGAGCAGCCGGCGCATTTCCCCGAGCGCTTCGCGGCCGGTGTCCGAGACGCGCGCCATCGCCGAGCGGGAGCTCTCCGGGGCGTCGTCGAGCGCGTAGGTCGCGCCGTCGGCGAGGCCGATCATCACCGTGAGGTTGTGGGAGACGATGTCGTGCATCTCCCGGGCGATGCGGGCCCGCTCGGCGGCGGCCCCCAGGCGTCCCTCCTGGTCGCGCTCGAACTCCAGGCGCGCCGCCCGCTCCTGCATGGAGGCGACGAGCGCCCGGCGTTGGCGGACCGAGACGCCGAGGCCGCCGGCGGCGACGGCGAGACCGGTGAGCCCCACCCACACCTTCAGCGGCTGATCGGGCGACCAGCGCAGGGCGGCCATCACTGCGCCCGCCGCGACCACGGCGCCGGCGAGGGCCATCTCCCCGGGGGCGCCGTCAAGCGCGACCCAGAACAGGGCGAGCAGCACCGCGCCGTCGGCGAGCTGCGGGGTAGAGAACAGCCACTGCGCAAGCGCCACCACCGCGACGAGACCGAAGCACAGCCGCCGGTCGACCGCGCGCACCAGCAGCGGAGCGGGCAGCGCGAGGCAGAACGCGACGACGCCAGGACGCTCGAGGCGATGGCCCTGCAGGGCGATGCCGACGACGCCGGCCGCCGCGATCAGGCACGCCAGCAGCCCGTCGAGCCGGTGCGGGTGGCCACGGGCCCACGCGAGCAGCGGCGCGGTCCGCGCCTGCAGCCAGTCGGCGATCACCGCGTCAGAGGAGGGGACCATCGGCCAAGTGTGGCGGGTGAGACGTGCCGTCGACCCACGTCGGGCCTCATCTCATTCTCAGGTCGGATCCGCATCGGACCCGAGGATGATCTTCGCGCCCTGCCCCTTCCCCTCGCGCCCGCGGTGGCGCAAGGTGGCAACATGAGAGTCCTCATCGCCGACGGCGATCGTCGGCTGGGCCCGGTGCTCGTGCGCAGCCTGGCGAGCGACGCCATCTCCGCCGATCTGGTCGCGAGCGGCCGGGAGGCGATCGCGCGCGCCACCGCCCACGAGTACGCGGCGATCGTCACCGAGCTCACGCTGCCCGACCTCGACGGCTTCCAGGTGTGCCGCAGGATCCGCGCCGAGCATGTGCAGGCGCCGATCCTCATCCTGTCCGGAAGGGGTTCGGTCGACGATCGGGTCCGAGGGCTTGACTGCGGCGCCGACGACTACCTCACCAAGCCGTTCTCGCTGCGCGAGCTGCTCGCCCGGCTGCGGGCGATGCACCGCCGGGGACCGATGCGCCACGGCGTCGTGCTCGAGTCCGGGGATCTGCGCCTGGATCCAGCCCGCCACCAGGTGACGCGCGGCGCCACGGCGATCGACCTCTCGCGCACGGAGTTCGCGGTGCTCGCGGCGCTCATGCGCGAGCCCGGGCGCGTGTTCTCGCGCGGGCAGCTGCTCGATCAGGCGTGGGGAGGCGAATACGAGCGCCGCTCGAACGTCGTCGAGGTGTACGTCCGTTACCTGCGGGAGAAGATCGACCGCCCGTTCGGGCGCGGCAGCCTGCAGACGGTGCGCGGGGTCGGTTATCGCCTGTGCGGCGACGCCTGAGCGGGCGGCCGGAGCGGGCGGGCGGCCGGAGCGGACCGGTCGGCTCTACAGCGAGGTCATGCCGATCGCGGTGAGCGCGAACGCCGCGGTGCGCAGCGAGCGGCTCCGGCTGAGCGCCGCGAACGGCAGCAGCCACACCACGTACCAGGGCAGCAGGAAGGTGCTCGTCAACAGCAGCCCGACGACCGCCCAGCCGGTGGCAGTGATCCAGTCGAGGCGCTGGCGGCGCACGGCGACCAGCAGCCCCATCGCGCCCGCCAGCAGCAGCGCCTGCAGGCCGTCGATGAGACCGTGGCTGAGGCGCCCGAGGCCGAGGCCCCAGGCGATGAAGCCGGGGATCGACTGGCGCCCACCGTTGTCCTGCACCGACTGGAGCGTCTTCAGCAGGTGCAGGGGACCGGTCCCGAACAGGATGGTGCTCACCGTGAGCACGCCGGCGAACACGAGGATGCCGCCGACGAGCATCCGCGTCATGTGCGGGCGGCTGCGCTCCCGGCGGGAGGCGAGCGCGAAGGGCAGCAGCACCGCCGCGGTGAGCTTGATCGCGATCGCCGCCACCAGCAGCCCGCCGGCGCTGCGCGCGCGATGGGCGACGAGCGCGGCCACCGCGGCCATCATCAGCGCGAGCATCAGCATGTCGTTGTGGGCGCCGCCGACCGCGTAGACGACGAGCACCGGGTTGAGCCCGACGAACAGCGCGGCCTGCACCCCGTCGCGACCCAGACGCTGGGCGACCCGCGCCGTGATCCCGATCGTCACCAGGCTCGCGGTGACCGCGAGCAGCTTGTAGGCGAGCGTCTGCAGGCCGATCCCCAGATGACCGAGCAGGTAGCTGAGCGTCGTGAACAGCGGCCCGTAGACGCTCGGGACGCGCACCCAGGGTGCGCCGATGTAGGCGAACCACGGGTCCTGTCGCCCGAGTGCGGAGGGGCCGTACACATACGGGTTGAGGTGGAAGACGGCGCTCAGCCGCCCGTAGTCGCCGTAGGAGAAGACGTCGGTGGACAGCAGCGGCGGGGCGAGCGCCATCAGCGCGTGCAGGACCACGATCGCGCCGATGATCGCCGTGGCCGGCACCCGCCGGCCGAGACGCAGCAGCGCTGCGTAGCAGCCGGTCATCAGCGTGAACAGGGCGATCGCGCCGCCGAGGTGGATGTCGGGACCCAGGCGTCCGAGCGGTCCGGTGAGCGCCGTGCCGGTGAGCGGGTGCACCGAGTCAGGGGAGAGCGGGGCGGTATGAGCGCTGCACAGCACGGTCACCGCGCCGGCGAGCACGAGGGTGATGAGCGCCGCCCAGGCGAGACGGGCCTCGGTGACCAGCGGGCCGGCGTCGCCGGACCGCGTGCGAGCCTGCGCCGGGCGGACGACGACGACGCTGCCGCTCACGGTGGCGGTCGGGTCGCTCACCGACACGGAGTCTCCCGAGCGCGCCCGCGCGCGGTGATGATGTCGAGGATCGTCGTCATTCCTGAATGGGGGTCGGCTTCGGGCCCCGCCCTGTCCGTCCTACCCCGGAGGCGACACGGACCACGCCCGGACGCCCTCTGGGAGCCAGATGAGGCGCGACGATTGACAGTTGGCGGCGCGGACCCGCAGCTGTCACCATGGCATACATGCCCGATGACCGTTTTCAAGATCGGCTGCGCGCGCTTGCCGAGCAGCTGTCCCGCTCGATCTCCGACGTCGACCTCGACGAGGTCGCCGACCGTCTCGGCGTCGACCGCGACCGCGTCCAGGACGCGGCGCAGGCCGCCCAGGGATGGCTGGGCGGCGCCGCCGCCGAGCCGTTGTTCGGCGCCACCGCACCGGCGCCCGAAGCCTACGACGCCGGCATCGATACGCGGCGCGTCGGTTCCCCGAGTGGTGGTCCGCATCCGCTCGACACGCCGAACGACATCCAGGGCCGGGCGCTCAGTGCGCTCGCGTCGGGGCGCTGGACGGTGCGACCGGGCTCGGGCCAGCTGTCGAGCACCGGCGTCGGCCCCGAGCCGCCCGAGGACGCCGACCTCACCGGCGAGCTGCGCGCGCGGGACTGGATCACCGCCGAGGGCG
>CAXTTD010000381.1:0-1248 GCA_964246945.1 uncultured Solirubrobacteraceae bacterium
GGTACCCGGGGGCTCGCGCCGCCTCCACGACAGCGCGGCCGACGAACGCGGTCCCTCCGAGGACGAGCAGGCTGCGGTCCATGTCGGGGCGAAGATTAGCGCAACCTTCCGGTTGCAGATACGGTCGGGCCCGGCAACGACTGCCAACGACCTGCCGCTCTACACGTGCCACCCCAGTGACTTTCGAGGGATCGAGGACCTCACGCTCGTCGTCCTGCCGGTCCCTCCCGCCGACGCGTGAGCGCCTCGCCGGCCGGCGAGCCAGGCGTCCGATGCGTGGCCCGACGCGGCAGCGGCCGCGCGGTCAGAGGACGAGCTCGGCCGCCGTCTCCGCGGCGGGGACGATGTCGTCGAGGCGGTCGATCCGGGCGATCGAGGGGAACAGCCGCGCCCACGACAGCGCGATGACGATGGTGACGCACCCCCCGCCGACCACCGAGGGGATGGTGCCCACGAGCGAGGCGGCAAGGCCGGACTCGAACGCGCCTAGCTGGTTGGAGGCGCTGATGAAGACCATCTCCACCGCGCCCACCCGGCCGCGCAGCCGGTCGGGCGTCGCCAGGGCGTCGATCGTCGAGCGGATGTTCATCGAGTAGAGGTCGGCGTAGCCGCTCACCCCGAGCGCGAGCAGCGAGATGAGAAACGACCTCGAGAATCCGAAGACGACGATGCTCGCCCCGAACACGGCGACCACGATGAACAGCAGCCGACCGGCACCCCCGCGAATCGGGCGGCGGGTGATCACCGCGGCGGCGCCGAGGGCGCCGATCGCGGGGGCGGCGCGCAGCACGCCGAGGCCGGAGGCGCCCACGTGCAGGTAGCGGCTCGCGAAGATCGGCAGCAGCGCCACCGCGCCGCCGAACAGCACCGCGAGCAGGTCGAGCAGGATGACGCCGAGCAGGATCTGGGTGCGGCGTACGAAGCGCAGGCCCTCGAGCACCATCTCGAGGCCGGGCGCCCCGCCGGCGCCGGTAGCGTCCGCGGCCCGGCCGGGGCCGATTCCCGCGGTGGCGATCGCCCCGACCGCGCATGCCGCGGCGGCGACGAGGTAGACCACCGAGGGCGAGATCCCGTAGATCACCCCGCCGATCGCCGGGCCGACAATCTGCGCGCCCTGGGTGGCAATCGAGCGCAGCGTCATGGCGCTCGGCAGCTGCTCCGCGGAGACGAGCATCGGCGGCATCGCGCGTGAGGCCGGCTGACCGAGTGCCATCGTCACCCCCGCCCCGCCCGCGAACGCGAAGTACG
>CAXTTD010000381.1:1268-3809 GCA_964246945.1 uncultured Solirubrobacteraceae bacterium
CAAGGGGGAGCGCACCCCGGCCCCGCTCACCAACGCCAGACCGATCCCGATGCCGATGCCGATGAGGTTGGCCGCGATCAGGACGAGCCGCCGCGGCACCCGGTCCGCGAGCTGGCCGGCGGGCAGCGCGAGCACGAACAGGGGTACGAACTCGGCGAGCCCGATGAGGCCGAGGTCGAGCGCGTCCCCGTGGTGGGAGAACACCTCCCAGCCGATCACCACCTCGAGCATCTGCAGGGCGACGCCCATCGCGAACGCGGACAGCCACCAGCGGCGGAAGTCACGGACATCGAGGGCGGGACCGAGGCGGCTCACGGCGGACCCGACATTAGTGGCGGCTCCGGGGCCCCCGACCACGCGAGACGGCGCCCCCACCGAGGCCCGACTGCGTCAAATCCTCGGCGGCGTCAGTCCTCGGCGGAGTCGAGCAGCGCCGGCGGCAACACCGATCCGGCGGCGCTGGTCACCTCGATGGCGGTGAGCCGGCCGTAGTGATCGAAGTGGAGCACGAGCGAGTCGAGCGTCGGGATCCGGTCGGCCTCGACGTGCTCGGAGAGATCAACGGAGTCACGGATCTCCGCGTCGCCGAGGGTGAGGTAGGCGCGGCCGCCGGGCGCGATCGTGACCGGGATCTCCGCCATCGCCCGACCCTACCGTGGCGGCTGCGCGCGGGGCAAGAACCCGATCCTTTCCCGAGCGGGACGAGTGCACGCGTCACCCGCGCCCGGCGCGGATGAGCTCCTCGAGGCGCACGAGCTTCACCCGCGGCCGTCCGGCGGCCTGCCCGAGCGCCGACTCGTGGGCGTCGATCGCCTCCCACCCCTCCCAGGTGACGAGATCGGGGCACCGCTGCGTCACCCACGCGGCGACCGCGGACGGGTCGGCGAGCGCGGGATCGACGGTGGGCAGGGCCCCCGCGTCGCGATCCTCGATGATCCGCGCGACCGTGTCGGCGGAGTCCTTCTTGTTGGTGCCGATCACGCCCGAGGGACCGCGCTTGATCCAGCCCACCACGTACTCGCCGGGGCTCGTTCCGTCCGCGTCGGTGACCCGCCCGCCCAGGTTGGCGATGAGTCCCCGGTCGGCATCGAACGGGATCCCGGCCAGCGGCCGCCCGCGGTACCCGATCGAGCGCAGCACCAGGCCGCACTCGATCACCTCCTGCTCCCCGGTCGCCACCGCCCGCACCCGCCCATCCGCATCCGGGAGGAGCTCGTTGATCG
This sequence comes from uncultured Solirubrobacteraceae bacterium, assembly GCA_964246945.1. Lineage (GTDB taxonomy): Bacteria > Actinomycetota > Thermoleophilia > Solirubrobacterales > Solirubrobacteraceae > Palsa-465. Next base: position 2,492 of record CAXTTD010000381.1, read on the forward strand.
CCACCCGCACTCCGGTCACCGGCCCGTCCTTTCCCTCGCCGAGGATCTCCATCGGGGAGCGCAGGAACCGCAGCTCCAGGCGGTGAGACTTGCCGGTGGGAGTCCGCTGCGAATACTCGCGCAGGATCTCGACGTTGCGCCGCTGGGTCTTGTCGGCGTCTGCGGGGACCTCGACACCTGCCAGCTGCGCGGGGTCGACGATCACGTCGGCGCGCTGCAGCTCGCCGAGCTCGAGCAGCTCCGGGTTGGTGAACGCCACCTGCGCCGGACCGCGGCGGCCGAGCAGCACCACCTCGCTCACCCCGGCCGCCCCGAACGCCTCGATCGCATGATCCGCGGTGTCGGTCGGCGCGAGCTCCCCGGGGTCGAGGACGAGCATCCGCGCGACGTCGATCGCGACGTTGCCGTTGCCGACCACCACCGCCCGGCCGCCGTTCAGGTCGAAGGCGTGGTCGGCGAACCCCGGATGGCCGTTGTACCAGGCCACGAAGTCGGTCGCCGGATGGGAGCCCGGTCGATCCTCCCCGGGGATGCCGAGCCGGTTGTCGACCGCCGTGCCGACCGCGTAGACGATCACCCGATAGCGCTCGCGCAGCGCCTCGCGGGTGACGTCACGGCCGAGCGAGACCCCGCCGAAGAACCGGAAGCGCTCGTGAGCGGCGGTCTTCGCGTACATGCGAGTGACCGACTTGATCTTCGGATGATCCGGCGCGACGCCCGCCCGCACCAGGCCGAACGGCGTCGGCAGCTCGTCGTAGAGATCGACCCCGAACCCCTCCTTGAGCAGCTGATCGGTCGCGTAGAAGCCGGACGGACCGGCGCCGATCACGGCGGCGTTCGGAAGCTCGGGCGTCATGGCGATCACGTTAGCCAGGGGGGTGATCCCCACCACCCTCCCGGGGGCCGGCATCCGCGGCAGACGCCTGCGCGCCCCAACGACGCGGACCGTGCCGCGCGCGAGCCTGTCGGCATGTCAACTCCCGCTCCTGCTGGCCCACACCGCAGCTCCTCCACGCGTTCCGGGAACACGTCCGGCGTCGCACCGCTCATGGGAGACTGGGCGCCATGCCGCGATCCAGGAGGCCGGGCATGACCGCTCAGCGCACGGGGGCACCCAGCCGGGCCGGGCTGGGGTTCGCGCGACCGGTCGCCGCGGTCGCAGCCCTGGCGGTCGTCGTCTTCGCGCTGTCAACCGTCGAGTACCTCACGCCGCGCTGGCCGCTGACGGTCACCGCCGTGCTCCTCGGCCTCGGGCTCGTCGCAGATCCGCTCGCGCAACTCGCCGGCCGCCCGCGCGCGAGGGTGCTCTCCGAGCGCG
>CAXTTD010000382.1:0-3806 GCA_964246945.1 uncultured Solirubrobacteraceae bacterium
CCTTCTTGTAGCCGATCGCGATGCCCGAACGCACCGACCGGCCCGCACGTATCTCTTCCTTCACCCGCTCGAAGATCACGATGTTCGCGTCCGCCGCCACCCCGATGGTGAGGATCAGCCCCGCGATCCCCGCCAGCGTGAGCACGATCGGGATCAGCTTGATCAACGCGTAGAAATAGACGGCGTAGATCAGCAGCGTCGTGGTCGCGATCACCCCCAGCATCCGGTAGTACAGGAGCAGGAACGCGATCACCACCAGCAGACCGATCCCACCCGCGAGCACCCCGTCATGCAGCGCCTGGCTGCCGAGCGTCGCCGACACCTGGTTCTCGGAGATCTCATGCAGGGTGACCGGCAACGACCCCAGGCGCAGCTCGGTGGCGAGATCCGACGCGCTCTGCGAGGTGAAATTGCCCGTGATGTCCGCGCCCGCGGAACCGCCCGAGTTGACGATGCCGTCGGGATACTGGTCGTAGTTGATTTCGGGGACGGTGAGCAACTGGCCGTTCAGCGACGTCGCGAAATGCTGGTAGGCACCGTGAATCCCGGTGTCGGCGGCACGCTGGGCGATCGTCTTCGTCGTGGACTGGAACGCCTTCGCGCCCTTGGAGTTGAAGCCGAACTGCACATCGGGCCCACCACCGCTTGAGTCGGTTGACGCCTCCGGGTTGGTGATCTCAGCACCCGTCAGCGCGACGCGATCGTGCAGCACGTAGTACTGCGTCCCCGGCGCATACAGGTTGGCACCCGGCTCCGCCGAGGACGCCGTCGCGTTCGTGGCCTGCAGGACGACCCAGCCCTGGGGGATCGACACCAGCTCGTTGCCTGCGATCGACACACCCTTGGGCAACCCCGAGGCGACGAGCTCGGCGCGCGTGCCGATGTCCTGGCCGCCCGCGATATAGCAATGCTGGCCGACCACCACCTTGGTGTGGTTCGCGCGTGCGGCCGCCTGACACGCCGCGCTGCCCGGCGCCCCGAACAGGAACAGCTCGGGACCGGTGCGCGACAACGACTTCGCCGCCGGGGAACCGGGCGCGACGCGCGACGGCGGCTGCTTGGCGGCGAGCGTCACCGCCTGATACAGCCCCATCGAGCCGTCGCCCGGGGCGCCCGGACCGCCGGAGCCACCTTGGCTGATGAGCGTGGCCTGGCTGTTCTGAACCTCGAGCTGGCTGGCGACCGACTGGCCGTTGGGCGTGATCGCGTTCGCTTCCCAGTCGTAGAAGAACAGCTTCGCGGTCGACCCGACGATCGACTCCGCCCGCGCGACGTCATGCACGTCGGGCAGCGCGGCCTCGATCTCATTGTTACCGGCGGTATTGATCTGCGGCTGGTCGACGCCCAGCGAGTCGACGCGAGAATCCATGATCTGCACCGACTTGTTCAGGTCCGCCTGGGTGACCTTCGGCGAGCCCGGGCTCGGCTCCGCCTGGTAGACCAGCTCCACCCCGCCGCGCAGGTCAAGGCCGAGCTCGGTCTTGGCCGTGAACAGGGCGACGATCGACGCGGCCAGCAGGCCGGCGACGAGGAGCAGGACGAACCCGTGGCGCTTGCGATCGGACATCAGGCGGGCTGGATGCTAGAGGGCACCCCCGGCCGGCGGCGCACGCGACGGTACGCCCGCCACCGGGGCGAAATCAGGAGTCGTTGGTCTTGGTCGGCGTGAGCACGACGAGCACGCCGCCGTCCTCGTCGTCGTAGGCGGGGAAGATGTCGGCGACCGCGCGCGCCGGGAGGTCGTGCTCGGCGTTGACCCGCACCGACTTGTTCTGGACGCGCACCTCCCACTCCAGAGCGGTCGAGATGTAGTCGGAGCCGTCCTCGAACTGCAGCCCGAGCACGTCGGAGGCCGGTCGGCCGATCGCCTGCTCGGTCTTGATCCCGGTGAGCTCGAACGACCCCCGGCCGCAGTCGACGATTCGCCCGTCGGCGTCGCAGGCGAAGAAGGCGGCATTGGGGGCTGGGTAGTAGTCGTCGAGCAGCTCGAACAGGTAGGCGAAGCCACAGCGCTCGCAGCCCCGCGCCTCGCGCCGGAATCCGGCGTTACGGTCGGTGCCCATCGAACGGTTGCCGCAGTGCGGGCAGATGAAGTAGCGCTCAGCGCTCATCGGACACCGGAGCATAGACATGGCCGGCCGCGCTTCGAGGCGCCTCTTATCGAGTACATCGGTTCCGCCTGACCGCGCACTACAGCAGCGTCGCCGGGCCGGGCGGCTCGAGGCCGAGATGGGCAAACCCGCCCGGGGTCGCCGTCCGGCCGCGCGGGGTGCGCTGGATGAACCCCTGCTGCAGCAGGTAGGGCTCGTACACGTCCTCGATCGTGTCCTTGTCCTCGCCGACCGCGACAGCGAGCGTCGAGAGCCCCACCGGGCCGCCGCCGAACTTCGCGCAGATGGTGCGCAGGATCTCCCGATCCAGGCGATCGAGGCCGATGTGGTCGACCTCCAGCTCGTCGAGCGCGCCGGTGGCGATCGACTCCGAGATGACGCCGTCGTGGCGGACCTCGGCGTAGTCGCGGACCCGGCGCAGCAGCCGGTTGGCCACCCGCGGCGTGCCGCGGCTGCGCCGGGCGATCGCCTCCGCGCCGCCGCCGCGCAGCTCGACGCCGAGCAGCGCCGCTGAACGCACGACGATCTCGGCGAGGTGCTCGGGGGCGTAGTGCTCGAGGCGGTGCTGGATCCCGAAGCGGTCGCGCAGCGGATGCGTGAGCAGGCTGGTCCGGGTCGTCGCGCCGATCAGTGTGAACGGCGCCAGGGCGAGCGTGAGGATCCGCGCGCCCGCGCCCTGGCCGACGGTCATCGGCAGCATGTGGTCCTCCATCGCCGGATAGAACGTCTCCTCGAGCGCCCGCGGCAGCCGGTGGATCTCGTCGACGAAGAACACCGAGCGGGGCTCGAGGTCGGCGAGGTAGGCGGCGACGTCGGCCTTGCGCTCGAGGGTCGGCCCCGCGGTCTGCACGAACGGGACGTCGAGCTCGGCAGCGATGATCTGCGCGAGCGAGGTCTTGCCGAGACCCGGCGGGCCCGCGAGCAGCACGTGATCGAGGGCCTCCCCACGGCTCGCGGCGGCGGCGATCGACACCGCGAGCTGATCGCAGATCGCGTCCTGACCGACGAAGTCCTCCAGGCGCCGGGGACGCAGCGCGCGGTCGAAGTCACCCTCGTCGTCGCCGGGCAGCTCGGCCGGGTCGTTCACGCGCACACTCATCGCCGGGCGCTCCGCAGGGCGTGGGCGATGAGCTCCTCGGCGCTGCTGTCGGTCCCGGCGTCGCGCAACCGCACGTCGATCTCCGCGGCGGTGTAGCCGAGACCCTCGAGCGCCTCGCGCGCGACCGCCTCCGCACCGTCACCGCGGCTCACGGCAACTTCCGCGGCGACCTCCGCGGACGCCTCGGGAACGCTCACCGCCTCCACTTTGTCGCGCAGCTCGACGATGATCCGCTCCGCGGTGCGCTTGCCGACCCCCGGGGCGCGCAGCCGCGCGGCCTCCCCGGAGGCGACCGCCGCCATCAGCCGGCGCGGCGGCGCCGTGGAGAGCACCGCGAGCGCGACCTTGGGACCCACCGTCTGCACGCCGAGCAGCATGAGGAACAGGTCGCGCTCCTCCTCGGTCGCGAACCCGTAGAGCGCCAGCGCGTCGTCGCGGACGACGAGGTGGGTGTGCAGGACGACGTCCTGCCCGGCGGCGGGCACCGCGCGCAGCGTCTCATTGGAGACGGCGAGCCGGTAGCCGACCCCCTGGCAGTCGACGACGACGTGGTCGGGGCGGCGGACCGCGACCCGTCCGCTCACGAGCGCGATCAC
>CAXTTD010000383.1:0-3796 GCA_964246945.1 uncultured Solirubrobacteraceae bacterium
GCGCAGCACGAGGCCGTGCCCGCCGCTCTCGTAGTGCTCACGCAGCTCCCGCAGCGCCGCGTCGACCTCCTCGAGCTCGACGTCGGTCGCCTCGGCGAGCGCACCGAGAGCCACCGGATCGGCGCTCAGGTACAGCAGCGACTCCACGGTGCGCGCGAGCTCGCCGAGCGCGGACGCCGGACCGGCCTCGACGCTCACGCGCTCAGCCGCCGTGTCGAGGGTGCGAGCGCCGGCGCCGCGGCGCTCTGGCCGGTGATCTCGATCTCGGCGAGCGGCGCCTCCTGCTCCCAGGTCACCTCGCCCTGCTTGTAGAGCTCGAGCAGCGCGTAGAGGGTGACCGCGACGGTGACCCGGTCGGCCTGCGCCACGGCCTCGGAGAACGTGAAGCGCCCGCGCGCGAGCAGCCCGCGCAGGTGGGCGAGGCGCTCGGCGACGGTGACCCGCACCGCCGTCATGTGGCGCACGTCGACCGGCGGTGGGACCTCGAGCAGGGTCCCGATCGCGCGCGTGAGCTGCGCGGACTCGTACACCGGGCGGGTCAGGTCCAGGTCGCGCAGCGAGGCGGTGCGCAGCGCCGGCGGCAGCGGCGCCGAGCGGAAGCGGTAACCCGCCTCGCGCTCCAGGCGCGCCGACAGATGGGCGGCGGCGGTCCGGTAGCGCTGAGCGGCGAGCAGCCGCTCGACGAGCTCCTCGGCCGCCTCGCCGGGGTCGAGCTCGAGCTCCTCGATCTCCTCCCCGGGCAGCAGCAGCCGCGACTTCAGCTCGAGCAGCGCGGCGATGAGCACCAGAAACTCGGTCGCCGCCTCGAGATCGAGCTCGCCGCGGCGCTCGAGGTGGTCGATGTAGGCGATCACGATCTCGGCGAGGTCGACCTCCATGAGATCGACCTCCTCGCGCAGGATGAGCGTGAGCAGCAGGTCGAAGGGGCCGGCGAACACGTCGAGGTCCAGATCGAGGTAGGCGAGACTCACCCGCAGAACACTAACCACGGGCCCGGACCGTGTGGGGGCGGCGTCGCGGGTCAGGCGCGGACGCGCCCGGCGCCGACGCCCATCGCGTCGCGCACGTCGGCGAGGGTGTGAGCGGCGATCGCCCGCGCCTGCTCGGCGCCGAGGCCGAGGATCCGCTCGAGCTCGAGCTCGTCGGCGCGCAGCTCTGCGTAGCGTTCGCGCACCGGCGCGAGGTAGTCGATCACCGCCTCACCGACCGCCGCCTTGAACGGGCCGTACTGGGAGCCCTCGAACTCGACCTCGATCGCCTCCGGGGCGACGCCGCGCACGACGGCGAGGATGTCGATGAGGTTCGAGATCCCCGGCTTGTCGGGGGCCCGGCGGACCTCGGAGCCGGTGTCGGTGACCGCCGAGCGCAGCTTCTTGGCGATCGAATCGGGCTCCTCGACGACGTAGATCGTCCCCACCGGGTTGTTGCTGGTGGTCGACATCTTGCGCTCGGGGAACTTGAGGTCCATGATCCGCGCGCCGACCTCGGGAATCCGGGCCTCGGGGACGACGAGCGTCTCGCCGAAGCGTCCGTTGAAGCGCTCCGCGATATCGCGCATGAGCTCGACGTGCTGGCGCTGATCGTCCCCCACGGGGACCTCATGGGCCCGGTAGGCGAGCACGTCGGCCGCCATCAGCACCGGATAGGTGAACAGGCCCACCGACACCAGCTCACGCTGGGCGCCGGCCTTGTCCTTGAACTGGGTCATGCGGCCCAGCTCGCCGAACGACGCGACGCTCGAGAGCAGCCACGACAGCTCCGGGTGCTCGACGACGTCGGACTGACGGAAGAAGATGCAGCGCTCCGGATCGAGCCCCGCGGCCAGCAGCAGCGCCGAGGTGTCGTACACCGCGGCGCGCAGCTGAGTGGGCTCGTAGGCGACGGTCGTCGCGTGCAGATCGACCACGCAGTAGATCCCCTCCCCGCGGTCCTGGCCGGCGACGTACTGCGTGATCGCCCCGATGTAGTTGCCGAGGTGCTTGCGACCGGTGGGCTGGATGCCGGAGAAGATCCGCACGCGGTCGAGGCTACCCGCCGCCGCGCGCCCCGGCCGGGACCCGCTCCTCGCTGCCCGCCTCTTCGGGCCATTGCCGATCGTGGGTCCAGTAGACCTCGACGTCCTCCAGCGTGTGCCCCTTGGTCTCCGGTATCAGGCGCCATACGAAGACGAGGCCAATCGCGGCGAAGGCGGCGTAGATCCAGAACACGATGTCCTTACCGAGCGCGTTGATCAGGGTGAGGAAGGTGAGCGAGACCAGCAGGTTCGCCGACCAGTTGGCGACGGTCGCCGCGCTCGCTCCCACGCCGCGCAGGCGGTTGGGGAACAGCTCCGCGGTCATCAGCCAGAACAGCGGGGAGATCGACAGCGAGTAGGAGCCGATGTAGACGAGCAGGATGATGAGCACGCCGATGCCCCAGCTCTTCGCGCCGGTGGCGAACGCGAGTCCGAGCAGGACGAGCATGCTGCCCATGCCCGACAGGCCGTAGTAGAACAGCCGCTTGCGCCCCACGACGTCGACGAGCACGATCGTCGGCAGCACGAAGATGAACAGGACCGCGCCGACGAGCATCTCGGCGACCAGGCCGTCCGAGCCGGCCGAGATCCCGACGTAGCCGAAGATCGTCGGGCCGTAGAAGAGCACGGTGTTGGGACCGACGAACTGCTGCAGGATGGCCAGGCCGATACCCGCGATCAGCGCGCCGCGCACCCCCGGGGCGAGCATCTCGCGCCACGAGGCGCCGCGGGTGGACTCGAGGTCCTTGTGCAACGCCGCCATCTCCTCCTCCCGGTCGGCCGGGTTGACGCGCTCCATCACCCGCTCGGCCTCATCCCACCGACCCTGCATGGCCAGCCACCGGGGCGTGTGCGACATGAACGCCATGCCGACGCACAGGCCGACGCCGGGGATCACGGCGGCCGCGAACATCGGTCGCCAGCCCCAGCCGAGCTTGAAGAACACGTAGTCGAGCACGTAGGAGAGGAACACGCCTCCGGAGATCGCGAGCTGCTGCAGGATGACGAGCCCGCCACGGATCTGGGTCGGCGCGAGCTCGGCGATGTAGGTGGGGACGATCATCGACGAAGCGCCGACCGCGACCCCCACGATGATCCGGAAGATGTCGAACAGCAGCAGGTCCGGGGAAAATGCCGTGGCCACCGCGCCGACCGAGTAGATCAGCGCGAGGCCGACGAGCGCGAAGCGGCGGCTCACGCGGTCGGCGAGCCGTCCCGCGAAGACGCCGCCGACGATCGCCCCGATCAGCACCGCGGAGACCGCCAGCTCCTCGGCGCCGGAGCTGAGCCCCCAATGCTTGGTGATCAGCTTCTCCGCGCCGGAGATGACGCCGATGTCGTAGCCGAACAACATGCCGCCGACGGCCGCGACCGCCGCGACGAGGTACGCGTAGCGGGGCGTCGAGCGGATCACATCCCATTTGAAGGAGTCTCGGAAACCCCCTTCCGTGCCTGGTGGCGACTCTGGGGGACTGCCGGCTGGGGGTGTGTCTGCGCTCACGGCCTCTCCTTCCGAGCACCGAGCCGGCCTCCGGCCCGGTCAATGACGTCGATTTTCCGCCAGTACCCCAGTCTCGATGTCACACACACTTGTTTTTGAGCGCCGCCGGACCTCCGCGGCTCGACGCGCGGGGCGTGCGGCATATCGGACGGCGACGGGGTGCGGCACGCCCCCGTCAGGGGGCGATCGCGCGGTCAAGCGCGGAGTGCAGGTCGCGACCGCCGAGCGGAGCGGAGCGCTTCTGCCCCGTGGAACCCCCGGGGCCTGCACCCGGGTCCCGG
>CAXTTD010000384.1:0-3793 GCA_964246945.1 uncultured Solirubrobacteraceae bacterium
GCGGAGCTCAGCGCCCCACCAGCAGCCGCCAGGCGCGATCCACGAGATCCCGGGCGGTGACGTTGCGGGCGAGCGCGGCACCGAACCCCGACAGCCCGACGTCGACCACCCCGCCGCGGCCGAGCGCGTAGCCGATCACCGCCGGGGCGCCGGGTGACACGCCGGCCGAGGTGAGCAGCCGGGCGGGCGCCTGGACCGGACCGAACGCCTGGAAGCGGCGGAAGCCGCTCAGCGCCTGGGCGCTCGAGGAGAAGAGGCCCTGGCGGTTGCGATCGACGAGCAGCAGCGCGCCGCCCGTGGAGCGCACGGCGTCCGGGCGGGCGAGCAGCATGTCGACGGCGTGCGCGGCGGACGGATCAAGCGCCTTGCTGCCGCTCACCGTCACCGTGCGCTGCAACGCATCGATGCCGAAGGAGAGCAGGTGGCCGCCCTGCTCCACCCAGGAGGACAGCGCGGAGCCGGTCGCGCCGGGCAGCCACGTCTCGCTGCCGGCGAGCACGGCCCCCGAGTAGTCGCGCAGCAGCGACGCGCCGCCGGAGACGAGCGTGAGGTCGGTGGCCAGCGAGAAGCGCAGCCCTGCGGAACGCAGGTAGGCGAGCAGCCCCGCCTCGTCGGCGAAACCGGCAGGCAGGCCGCGCGTGTAGGGCCGCGCGAGCCGGATCGGGGTACCGGCGGTGAGCGTGTTGGGGATCCCGTCGCCGTCGTCGTCGACGGGGTTCTCGCCCTGCCAGGTGAGCCCGGGCAACACCACGAGCACCCGCCCGGTCGGCGCGGGCGAGCCCGACGCCGACGCCACCCCGCTCACCAGCGGCACCGCCGTGCGGTGCACGCCGTAGCGCAGCGCAAGGGTGTACAGCGCGTCGGCGCCGCCCGGCAGCCGCACCCGCAGCCCCACCGAGGTGCTCTGACCCGAGGCGAGCACGCGTGGGGATCCGGCCCGGGACAACCGCCACGCGTAGGCGTGCCGGCGGGAGTCGACCTCGACGGGCGCCACCGCTCCCGGGGCGACCGCGGTCACCGGCGGCTGGGCGGCAAGGTAGCGCACGGTGACCCCGGCATGGGGGGTGGAGCCCACCGCGGGCGGGATCCGCGCCGGAAATCGCGACAGCGTGCACGCGCGGTCGCGCGCGCTCACGCCGACGAGGTAGGTGCCCTGCGGGGCGGGTCGGCCGTCGGCGAGGCGGCCGTTCCAGAACGCGGTCCGTTGCGAGATCGCGTGGAAGGTGTTCACGAGCTGCGGAGGCCCGACGACATCGGTGCGGTACACGCGAATCACCGGCCGAGCGGACCCGATCACGTTGAAATGGATCGCCACCGGGCGCCCGCTCGCCTGCGGGATGACCGCCGGCTCGTCGCCGTCGGCGCGCACGCCGGTGACCCGGATCGGCGCCGCGTGATCCTCCACGTGGACGGGCTCGACGGCGCCCGTATCGCCGTCGGCGATACGGACCGTACGGTGCTGGCGGATGAGGGTCACCTGGATCTCGTACCTTCCCGGCGGCGCGAAGGCGCCGTCGCCCCGCCGGCCGTCCCACGCAAACTTGGTGCGCTGGTTGATCGCCATGTGGCGATCCCGGCCGATCGTGTCCACCACGGTGCCGCCGGGGGTGATGATCGCGACGTTCACGTCGTCGGCCTTGTTGAGCAGCAGGAACGAGATCGTCATCCGCCGGTAGCTCGTGGGCTTCACTCCATAGTGGCCGCCCAGCTCGCACACGCCGCCGGAGACCGGGTTGATGCGCTCTGGATGGGGCTTGGGCAACCCCGCGATCAGCGGCGTGGAGACCTTCAGCGACTGGACGAGGAAGAACGCCACGATGGTGGCGAGCGCCAGGGCGACGAACGCCGCTACCGGCAGGCCCCCCACCCGCCGGAAGGGTCGACTCACAGCGTCTCGAGCGCCGTGTTGGGGACCGAGAAGCTGTGGAACGCCTCGAGGCCGCGCGGATCCTCGAGCGCGAGCACGACCCGGATCGAACCGCCGTGGCAGACGGCGAGCGCGGGCAGCGGACCCCGGGTGTGGATGTCACGCAGGGCGGCGAGCACCCGCTGCTGCTGCTCGGCGAGGGACTCCCCGCCGGGGAAGCGGAATCCCGGGTCGTCGCGCATCCACGCGGCGTAGAGCTCGGGCTCGGCGCGCTCCACATCCTCCATCAGCCGGCCCTCCCAGCGGCCGCGGGCGCCCTCCCGCAGGCGCCAGTCGAGCCGCGGCACGAGACCCGTCGCAGCACCGATGATGGACGCGGTCTCGTGGGCGCGCGAGAGGTCGGAGGACCACAGCGAGGCGATCGGCGGCTCTCGCTCGGCGAGACGCGTGCCGAGCGCGAACGCCTGCCGGCGACCAGTCGCGTTCAGCGGCGTGTCCCGCCAGCCCTGGAAGCGGGGAACCAGGTTGTCCTCGGTCTCGCCATGACGGGCGAGCAGGATGCCGGACAGCTCGCTCATCGCTCCGGCGCGGCCCGGTTCAGACGATGGGGTCGGGCGCGGGCGCGGCGACCGCGGTGTCGGCACGCAGTCCGAGGCGGATCGTCTCCAGCGAGAGGGCCTCCTCAGGCGCGATGTTGCCGAGGTTGGCGTCGGGACCGAGCCGGCGCACGAACCACACCTGCTGGTCCTTGCGCGGCGCCTCGAAGATGATCCGCTCGCCGTCCACGGCGTGCAGGATCTCGTCCACCAACCCCTGCCGGACCTCGCCGTCGTGGCGGAAGATGCCGACCGCCCCGCTCTCCCGGGCCTCGGCGATGACCTTCCAGGCGCCGGCCTCGAGCTCTGACTCGATCTGCTCGACCCACCGGAACGGCGCCATGATGCGGGTGTCGTCCTTGGAGCCCACCTCGGAGAGGACGGTGAACTCCTGGGCGAGCGAGCGGATGAGCTCGAGCTTGCGGTCGTGCTCGATGTTGATCGTCCCGTCGGAGAGCTCGATGTGCCGGATCCCGAGCTCGTGCAGCCAGGCGACGAGCCGGTCGAGGCGGTTCTGGGCGATGCACAGCTCGGTGAGGGTGCCGCCGAACATGACCGGCAGGCCGTGCTCGGTGTAGCGGGCGACCTTCGCCTCGAGATTGAGGGTCGCCACCGCAGTGCCCCAGCCGAGCTTCACGAGGTCGAGGTAGTCCCCGGCGACCTCGACCAGACCGTCGATCTCGACCAGCGACAGGCCCCGGTCGAGGATGTGGGTGATTCCGCTCTCACGGGGCTTGGCCGCGCGCGCGGGGAGGGTGAGGAGATCCTTCATCATCGTCGTCCTTTTGTGCGGGAGGGAAAGCGGGGCTGGTCTACGCGTCGGAGTCGAGGTCGGCGCCGACGGTGACGATCACCTGGTCAGCACATGCCGAGGCGCCCGAGGGGCAGACGAGCTGGCGGGCGGTCGTGCTCACCTGCGCGACCGAGCTCCGGCTCACCCCGAGCGCCTTGGCCACGGCGAGCGCCTGGGCCCGGTCGTTCGGCAGGTAGCCGACCGTGGTCGAGGTCTGGGTCTGCACCGGGTAGTTGCCGGTCTCGCCCTGCTGGAAGCCGATCTTGTTCAGCCGCGCGCTCACGTCGCCGGCGAGACCGGTCGTCGTGGTGCCGTTGAGCACCGCGACGCGCACCTGCTGGGGGTTCACCCGCACCGTCCGGCCGGTCTGCTTCCCCGTGCCGGACTTCCCGCGGGCGGTGGTCTTGGTCGAGGCGACCCCGGCGTTCCGGGTCGCCTTCGAGCTCGAGGAGTGATGGGTGAGGACCAGCACCACGGCGACGACGATCACGGCGACGAGGATCGCGGCGATCACGAATGAGCCGCGCCCTGCCCGCG
>CAXTTD010000385.1:0-3771 GCA_964246945.1 uncultured Solirubrobacteraceae bacterium
TCGGCGTCACCGTCGTCGGCGCCCGGCCGCGGCTCCGGAGCGGCGGGTGGCGCGAGCGCAGCGACGAGCGCCACCACCGGGGCGGCGGGCGCTCACGGACCGGGCGCGAAGGTGCCGAGCTCAGCGCCCACGCCGCGCACCGGGCGCGGACGCGACGTCGTGCAGTCGGCGCGGATCGTGCTCCAGGCCCGCGCCGGGCGGATCGACCCGGTCGCCCAGGAGGTCTACGACGCCGTCGGGGCCGAGCGCGGCGAGGTGATGAGCTCGCACGTGTCCGACCGCGCCCGTGGATCGGGCAGCGCGCGGTTCGACCTCCAGGTCCCGACTACGCGGCTCGCGGCGACGCTCACCCGGCTCTCGCGCCTGCGCGGCGCCGCGGTCACCTCACGCACGGACGCGAGCTCCGACATCACCGCCACGGTGAACACCGCTGCCGCGCACCTCGCCGACGAGCGGGCGCTGCACCGCTCGCAGCTGCTCCGGCTCGCGGCCGCCGACACCACCGCCGAGGCCGACCAGCTCCAGCGCGCGGTGAACCGCAGCGAGGCGCTGATCGTCGCCGACGCGAACTCCCTCGCCGCCCTGCACACGAAGGCGAGCGAGAGCACGATCGACGTGAGCGTGAGCGCCCCGGCGCCGACCGCGCGGGGCCGGACGCGGGCGAGTGCGGGGTTCACCATCCGACGCGCGCTGCACGATGCCCGCGACGTGCTCGTCGCCGTCGCCGGCGTCGTCCTCATCGCTCTCGCGGTGCTTGTCCCGCTCGGCCTGCTCGTCGCCCTCGGCTCCTGGGTGTGGGCGCTCACCCTGCGCCGGCGGCGCGAGGGCGCGCTCGAGGGCCGCTGAACCGGCCGGTGCCGCTCGGGGCCGCTGACCTGGGCCGGCGGGCGCCGCTCGAGGGCCGCTGACTCGCGCCGGCCGGCGCCGCGGGGGCTCGATGACGGGAGCGGCGGGCTCGCCGCCGCGTGCGAGACTCGGCGAGATGTCCGCCGACCGCGATCGGCGCGCCGCGCTCGCCGCGAGCTTCGGGGCGGCGGCCGCCCCCTACGCCCGTGCACGGCCGGGCTATCCGCCGCAGGCCCTCGACTGGCTGCTGCCCAGCGGCGCCGCCCACGTTCTCGATCTCGGCGCCGGGACGGGCAAGCTCACCGCCGTGCTGCGCGCGCGTCATCTCGCGGTGACCGCGGTCGAGCCCTCCGACGGTATGCGCGCCGAGCTCGAGCGGACGCTGCCCGACGTCACGTCGCTCGCCGGTGCTGCGGAGGCGATCCCGCTCGAGGATGCGAGCGTCGACGCCGTGCTCGTGGCCCAGGCGTGGCACTGGGTCGACCCCGCCCGGGCGGTGCCCGAGGTCGCGCGGGTTCTGCGGCCCGGCGGTCGCCTCGGGCTGCTCTGGAACCGGCGCGACGACCGCGAGCCGTGGGTCGCCGAGCTCTCACGACTGCTCTCGCCGCTCCGCACGGGCGATCATCCGGGTGACGCCCGCACGGAGGCACAGCGGGTGGTGATCGGAGCTCCGTTCGGCGAACCGGAGCGCTTCGACACGGAACCGTGGTCACACCCGCTCACCCCGGAGGGCGTGCTCGACCTCGTGGTCTCGCGCAGCTACGTGATCGGCCTCTCGGCCGCCGCCCACGAGGCGCTGCTGGGCCGGGTCCGCGCGCTGCTCACCGAGCATCCGGCGCTCGCCGGCCGCGACGAGATCGCCATGCCCTACGTCACCGAGTGCGTGCGCGCCGACCGTCGCTGAGCACGGCGGCGCTCTCGCAAGCGGGCCGCGCTGGCGCCTCCGAGGCGCTCGGCCTCTCCCGGTGAGCTGCGGGCTCAACCGAGGTGTTGCGCTCGGGTCGGCTCCGTTCGCGCCCATTCTGGGCGTTCTATCGGTTGCGGCAACCGATAGAACGCCCACAGTCCTCCCGCGGCGCAGGGATGTGCCGTCAGCTTCGCCGTGACCGCACCTCCCGGCCCCGCCGGCGGCGGCTCAGCGGCGCCGGTAGCGCTCGATCACCTCGAGGTCGGGCTCGAACCCGAGCCCCGGACCCTCGGGCACCCGCACCTGATCGCCACGGCGCAGCACCGAGACGTCGGCGAGCCACGCCTCGGGGGCGACCCACAGCATCTCGACGTCGTCGACGTTCGGCCGCGTGGCCGCGGCGTGCAGGGTCGCGTGGAACCCGGGGCCGTAGTAGGGGCAGTGGGGGATGACCGGCACCCCGGCGAGCGCGCACACGTCGGCAGCGCGCAGGAACTCGGAGATCCCGCCCACCTTGGTGACGCTCGGCTGCATGATGTCGACGGCGCCGGTCTCGGCGGCGGTGCGGAACTGGAGGCTCGTGCACCAGTTCTCCCCGGCGGCGAGCCGGAGCCCTGGCGAGCGCAGCGCCCGCAGCCCGGCGTAGTCCTCGGGCGGGAAGATCGGCTCCTCGAGCCAGGCGAGCCCGTACTCCTCGAACGTGGCCCGCTCGCGCTCGACGAACTCCGCGTCGTAGCCGCAGTTCACATCGGTGGCCAGCGGCACCTGGGGACCGACCGCGGCCCGTCCGGCGGCGATCGCCGGAAGCTCGCGCTCGTGGAGCTTGACTGCGGTGTAGCCCGCGGCGAGCGCCGCCTCGCAGGTCTGCGCCACCAGCGCCGTCTCGTCGTAGCGCATGAGGCTCGCGTAGGTGCGGAACTCCTCGCGGTACACGTTCCCGGCGCCGATCCCCGCCCCCGGCAGCAGCTCGTACGTCGGGCGCCCGACCCGCTTGCCGGCGAGGTCCCACAGGGCGATGTCGACCCCGGAGATCGCGAACATGGTGATCCCGTAGCGCCCGTGCAGGTGCAGGGCGCGCTGGGTGTCGAGGTTCCAGGTCCCGATGTCCTCGATCGGCGCGTCGAGCAGCCGTGGCGCGAGCAGACGGTCGAACACCGCCTTGGTGGCGTCGACCACCGAGTAGCCGAAGCCCTCGCCCCAGCCGACGTGGCCCGCCTCGTCCTCCAGGCGCACGAGCGCGAACTCGAGGCTGCGCCACGCGTTCAGGCCGATTCCGGTCCCGGTCTGCGGGAACGGGAAGGGGATCTCCACGACGATCGTCTCCGCGGACATGATCCTCACCTCGCTGCTCCTTTCCCTCGCGTAGAGTCGCCGGGGCCGATGCCCGACGCGCTCCGCACCTTCGCACAACGCCTGCGCGACCGCGATCTGGTGATGGGCACGTTCGTGAGCCTCGGCTCGCCGCTGGTCGCCAACCTGCTCGCGGTCGTCGGCTTCGACTTCCTGGTGCTCGACCTCGAGCACGGCGCCGGCGACGAGGGCGGGCTGCAGGCTCAGATGTTCGCCGCCGAGGCCGACGGGGCGGCGGCGATGGTGCGCACCGAGACCTTCGACCGGATCCGGATCGGACGCGTGCTCGACCTCGGCGCCCCGGCGCTGATGCTCCCCCGCGTCGACACCGCCGCGCAGGCGGCCGAGGCGGTCGGTCATCTTCGCTACCCGCCCGACGGGGACCGGGGCGTCGCCGGGGCCAACCGCGCGCGTCGCTTCGGCCTGCGTGGTGACCCCTACGCGCAGGCCAACGGCGAGGTCGCGGCGGTGGTGCAGATCGAGAGCGCGGAGTCGGTCGCGAACCTCGATCAGATCGCCGCCGTCCCCGGCCTCGACGCGCTGTTCGTCGGTCCGAGCGACCTCTCGCATTCACTCGGGGTGCCCGGCGATCTCGACGCGCCGGTGTTCCGCGACGCCGTCGAGCGGGTGCTCGAGGAGGCGGCCGCCCACGAGCTCGCCGCCGGCAA
>CAXTTD010000386.1:0-3735 GCA_964246945.1 uncultured Solirubrobacteraceae bacterium
GAAGCACCCTCCCGACCGGACAACACGATGCCGGGGGACCACACGACACGCTAAGCACGTCGATCATCCCCGATCTGACCCGTTGACGTGGCCGCTCGCACAGACTCCAGACAGCTCGCCGCTGCGCCAAACGCGGTTCAGTAGTCGACTTAGGCGTGTCTCCTTCAAGCCCCGCGCCATACCGGGCCCCGTCGCTTAGAGCGCTGCATCCACGAACATCCGGCGACGTAGGCGAACTACTGCTCCGATTCAGCTTTTGGCTCAAGGCGTTAGCGACGCCCAAGAGCGCTCTGCCGGCGACAAATCAGGAGCGGGACACCGAGGTTCTGGGTGAACCCCGGTTCGCCGCGCTATCGATTACCGGCTCTAGTTGGTGTTCTCGAGAATGAGGCGGATCGCGGCATCCGGCGCATCCCATTGCGGGAAGTGACCGCACTGGGGAAACCAGTGCAGCACCGCGTCAGGGAACGCTGCGGTCGCGCGCCGCGCCTGCCGTGGCAGAGTCACGAGGTCGCGCCGTCCCCACCCGATCGTGACCCGGCCGGGAACCGCGCCGGGGGGCGCGCCGAGCTGCTTGGGGCCGTTGGTCAGCGCGTCCATCGCGGCGTCCACACCCGGGCAGTCCGCCAGTCCGCGCACATCGGGCAGGACCGTCTGCGACGCCAGCTTCCACGGGTGTGCGGAGAACTGAGCCAGCAACGCGGTCCGAGTCACGGGATTGCCCAGCAGCATTGGCAGCGCTCCGCGCAGCACCCGGACCAGAGCGATCGACGGTCGCAGCGTCGCTCCGAAGACCGCGAGCTCGCGGTCATTCCAAAATCCACCTGGATCCAGCGCCACTGCATCCCCGCCAAGGCCACGTCGAGCGAGCTCCAGCACGATCCGCGCACCCATCGACTGCCCAGCGGTGGCCACCCCGTCTAAACCCTGGTCCTTGATGAACCCCACCACGGAATCGGTCAGCGTGCCAATCGAGACCTCCCCGTCCAGCGGAGGAGTCTCCCCAAAACCCGGCAGGTCGATCGCGATCACCTCACGGCGGGCCGCCAAGCCGTCCATGATCGGCTCCCAAGAGCGCCAGCCCGCGCCGAGCCCATGCACCAGCAGCAGAGGGCTGCCGCTACCGCGTCGGACGTGATGCAACACCATGTGCGCCCGGGCCGCTGACGAGGTCATCGTCTTGACCTACCCACCACCCGCACGCGCGCAACCAAGCCCAAGACGGTTGACAGCAACAACTGCTCTCACCGACGTAGCACTCCGTTCCTGTTTCCGCGAGACGCCCGGATTCACGAACTGAGAGGCGTCTGACCGAACTTCTCCTTTGAGCCGGCCAGCGTCAAGAACAGCAGACGGGCCGAGACGACCGGGTCGGCGACGTTGCAGAAGCGGCTTGACGATGCCGAGGAGGGATGTCCCGCAAACGATCCGTCTGCCGGGACACGCTGGATCACGTGGCAAGCCCGAGTAATCGGCGCGGATTACGAATGAGGCCTGGGGCGGGCCTCACGAGGTCGTTGAGATACGAGGGGGCGGTCGAGGTGGCGAAGGGCGTCGAGCACTCCCTCCAGCGCGGGGGCGAGATCGTCGCTTTCTCCGCTCGCCCAGCTATGGAACGCGACTGCGTAGGCGGCGAGGGCGGCGTGGGCGGTCACCGCCGCCTCACGCGGGCCGACGCCCCGATCGACGAGAGCGTCGGTAAGGGTCTTCGCGCGTTGACTGCGCTTGAGCAGCTGTCGCTCTTGCAGCTCCGGGTTGGCGTCGATCACGGCCTGGCGTCGGCGAACGATGCCGCGCCGGTCCCCGCCCTGGATTTCGGCGGCGGCGAACAGCGCGTGCCGGGCGAGCTCCAGGGGAGAGCTTTCGAGGGGGGCGGCGGCCACGGCGGCGGTGTAGGCGTCCTGCAAGGTAGGAGTTCCCCAGAAGAGCACCTCGCGTTTGTGGGTGAAGTAGCGAAAGAACGTGCGGCGTGCGACCCCGGCGCGCTGCACGATGTCGAGCACCGTGGTGGCGGCGTACCCCTGTTCGTTGAACAGGTCCAGGGCTGCGGCTTCCAGGCGGGCGTGGGCGTCGGGTTGGGCGAGCGGCACCCGGAGAAGCCTACGGACGCCGCCCGCCGCTGCCGCTCCTCAGAGCTGGGTGGCGCCGCCGTCGACGGCGAGCTCGGCGCCGGTGGTGTAGGTCGCCTCGAAAGCGAAGAAGAGGACGGCGGCGGCGATCTCCTCGGGGCGACCGATGCGCTTCATCGGGTTTGTCTCGGCGACCTGGCGTTTCACCGTGTCCGAGGTTTGCTGGGACGCGGCCTTGGCCAGGACGTCGGTGTCGATGACGCCGGGGCTGACCGCGTTGACTCGGATGTCGCGATCAAGCAGCTCGCGGGCGAAGGATCGGGTCATCGACCGCAGCGCGGCCTTTGTGGCCGCATAGACGCTGGTCAGGGGGTAGCCCATGACGTTGACCACCGAGGTGGTGAGCACGATCGCGCCACCGGTCTTGATCAGCGGGGCGAGCTTTTGCATGGTGAAGTACGCGCCCTTTGTGTTGATGTCGAACAGCGTGTCGTAGTCGGCCGCTTCGACCTCGCTGAAGGGGATCCAGCGGGTAATGCCGGCGTTGACGAAGAGGAGATCGAGCTCGCCCAGCTCGGAGTGCGCGCGTTCGGCGAGCTCGCCGATGTCGCCCAGTGACGCAGCGTCGCTGGCCACCGCGACCGTCGATCCACCGAGCATCTCCTGCGCAGTACGCAGCGCGTCGGGGTCGCGCCCAGTCAGGAGGACGCGCGCCCCCTCCTCGACGAGCTTCTGGGCGGTGGCCAGGCCGATCCCGGTGCTGCCGCCGGTGATCACTGCGGTTCGGTTCTCATAGCGGGCCATGTCGATCTCCTGGTGATTCTTCGGGGTGGGTGGCAAGAGCGACCGCCACGACGCCGACTCGACAGGACCCACAGCGCGACCGCGGGCTCTCCCGCACCCGATGGGCCGGCCGTATCGACTCATCGACCGGCAGATGCGGCTGCGTTCCTCCGGAGACCCGTCGTGAGGCTGGCACTCAGTGCCAGCATAGCTCGCCTGGCACTGAGTGCCTCATACGATGTCTGCGCCAGAGCGAACCAAGGCAGATCACGGGCGCCCGATAGAGGAACAGTGACCGGACACGGCCTCCGACGGCACCCGAGCCGCTTGCTGGGAGGCGGGGGCTGTCCCATTGCACCCGCCCGGTGAAGTGCCCGGTCAAGGGGCGACAAGCGGGACACCGTCTGAGGGCAGATTCGCGCAACGCCCCACCCGTCGCTATCCATCCCGACCCCCCTCGGCGACCAACGCCGGCCGACTGGACGAGAGCACCCCTTTCACGAATGAGGGAGCGTCTTGCCGGACTGCTCCTCTTGGGCGGCTTGCGCCAGAAGCAGCAGCAACGTCCTTCAGACCTACTGCGGCGACAAACGAGAAGCTGCGGGCGCTACCCCTCGTCGTCGTCGCGTTTACGTCGCCGCCCGAACAATGCGGCGAAGTTGATGCCGTAGCCCCAGCCGTAGTTCTTCGGGGTCAAGACGCGCGGGTCGTCGGGGTCCCACACTCCCCGGTCCGCCTCATCTTGAGACGGTGCGGACCAGTTGAAGGGCATTCCACGCAACCAGCCTTGAGGCGGCCGAGCCATGTTGATGTTGTACCGAGTCGTCGCCGCGCTGACAACAGTGCGGCGGCGGCACGCCGATCAGGTGCGGCTTCCGCTTAC
>CAXTTD010000387.1:0-3720 GCA_964246945.1 uncultured Solirubrobacteraceae bacterium
ACGCTGCGCGCGACGCGCCCGTCAAGGTCGCGCGGGATGACGTAGGCGACGGCGAGCGCGGCGAGGATGAGGCCGGCGGCGAGCAGCCCGGGCACGAGCGTGACCCCAAGCGGCCGCCTGCCGGGGAGCAGCCCGAGGTAGAGCCCGAACCCTCCGATCACGAGCGCGCCGAGGAACACCACGTAGATGAGGGTCATGAACGTGATCATCCGCTGGGCGACGGCCCGGGGGTCCATCCCGGAGCGTCGCAGGGCCCAGGCGGTCAGCGCGACCCCGCCGGCGCCGCCGGTGGCGAACAACCGCGTGGCGGCGAGGCCGGCGAGCGTGATCTGGTAGGAGGCCCTCAAGCCGATGCGCGAGCCGCGGCGCAGGAACACCCCGCGGAACAGCATCACGTAGCCGGCGAACGAGCACACCTCGAGCAGCGCGCCGAGCCCGAGCCACCAGCCGTTGCCGTGCTGGAGCCGGCTCCAGGTCTCCTTGAGCCCGAGCAGCTTGGGCAGCACGAAGTACAGGAACGCGAGGCACGAGGCGACGAACACCGCAGCGAGCACCAGCTGGCGGCGCGTGAGATGCAGCCGCGGCATCTCATCGGGCGCACCCCCTCCCGGGCCGGCCGGCTCGGCCGGGTCGGGATCGACAACCGCAGCATCGACGGGGTCGGGATCGACCGGGTCGGGATCGACCGGGTCGGGATCGACAACCGCGGGCTCGACCCGGGGAGGGTCCCGTCGCGCCCGCGGGCCCTCGCCCGGCGCCGGAGCGTTCACGGTCTACCGGCCCCCCACCCGCTCGAGTGCGGTCACCGCCGCCCGGGCGGCCGGCGTGAAGGGGCCGGCGGCGGCCCGTACCGTCTCGGCGAGCAGCGCCCCGCCGACGAGGTCGATCACGTAGTGCTCGCCGAGGTAGACGAGGGCGGTGCCGAGCAGCGCAGCGTACAGGCGCCCCACCGCCCCGCTCACCGGCCCGGCCTCAGCGAGCAGGTGGGCGCCCATGAGCGAGGTCGCGAAGTGCAGGGAGGGCATCGCGGCGAGCGGGTTGCCGCCGAGGCCCGCCATGAGCGCCGGCCAGCGCTCGCCCCAGAACTCCTCGCCGTACTCGATCATCATCCGGCGTACCCGCTCGTTCTCGGCCTCGCGCAGACGCCCGTGCTCCGCGGCGTACCACGGGGGCGCGGTGGGGATCGCCCAGTAGAAGACGGCGCCGACGTCGAACACCGTGTACATCCGGGCGGCCACCGCGACGAAGCGCTCAGGACGGCGCCACCACACGTAGGCGACCGTGCAGTGGGGCACCGCGAACCACACCCAGTGGCAGAACACGAGCGTCTTCTCGAAGCGGCTGAACGATCGCTGCGGATGGGCGAAGCGCCGCTGCAGGCGGATCGTCGGCGGGGTGCCGAACCCGAACACCCGGTCGGCGTCGAGCGGATAGTCGATGTGCACGCGCGCCGCCTGGCGCTCGGCGTCGTCGTGGGGCAGCTCGTAGGCGGCGAGGTAGGCCCATCCGTTCAGACAGCACACGGCGACGGCGCGCACGCGACCCCGGGGCGCGGCGACCACGAGCGCCGGAGCCGCCGCGGCGGCGGCCGCCATCACCCCCGCCTCGGGCAGCCGCGTGCGGCGACGCAGCACGGGTGCCGCCGCCCCGCCGATCACCACGGCCCAGGCTCCCGCGCGAATGGCCCTGGACGGTCGCAACGGCCGCGAGTATAAAAAGGTCCCGGACGCGTACCCGCGGAAGGTCCGCCGCCCGTCGCCTACCGGACGCCGGGGATCAATGCGCCGTATGTCCGACCGAAGACCCGCCGAAGAACGGGGGGGCTCATGCGACTCCGGCGACCTATAGAATCCCGCCCCGCCGTGAGACCGCTCGACGTCGACGACCGCTCCCCCCGGAGCCGCATGCGTTTTCCCACCCGCCGAACTCTGATGCTGCGCATCGTTCCCGCGGTCACCACCGCGGTCGTCGGCTCCCTCGCGTTCGCACCCTCGGCGTTTGCGAACTTCATCACGCCAAAGTCCGGCGGCTCGCCGAACGCGAACTCGATCCACACGCTGTACCTGATCGTGCTCATCGTCGCGGCCGTCGTGTTCATCGGGGTGGAGAGCGCGCTCGCGTACGCGGTGTTCAAGTTCCGCGCCAAGAAGCACCCGGTCGCCGAGCAGATCCACGGCAACACGCGCCTGGAGATTGGCTGGACCGGCGGGGCCGCGGTGATCCTGCTCATTCTCGCCGTCGTCACCTTCATCAAGCTGCCGAGCATCGTCAACGCACCGGACTCGAGCTCCGACGGCTACCTGTCGGCCTCGGTGACCCAGCCCAACCCGCCGAACGGGAACCGGCTGATCGTGTGCGTGCAGGGCCGGCAGTACATCTGGCGCTACACCTACGGTCAGAACTGCCTGCACAACGCCTACGCGCAGCGCGACCCGTACTCGTACACGACGATGGTGGTCCCCGAGCACACCACGGTGGTGCTCGACATCCAGTCGCTTGACGTCATCCACTCCTGGTGGGTCCCGTCGCTTGGCGGCAAGACCGACGCCGTGCCCGGCGACACCACCTACACGTGGTTCAAGGCGCTGCACACGGGCGTCTTCCGCGGCCAGTGCGCCCAGCTGTGCGGCACCAACCACGACGCGATGGACGCCTACGTCCGCGTCGTCACCCCCGGGCAGTACAGCGCCTGGCTCACCAAGCAGCAGAAGATGATCGCCCACCAGGACCAGCAGGTGACGCAGCTGCGCTCGATCCTGACCTCTGAGAACCAATTCGGGAACTAGGGAGTAACGCAACGCATGGCCACCATCGCCCCTGAGGAACACGCCGTCCGGCCCGTCCCACAGGTTCTCGCCCACGAGGTCCACCAGCCTCGCGAGACCAAGAAGTGGATGGACTGGGTGCTCACCACCGATCACAAGAAGATCGGGATCATGTACCTGGTCCTCACCTTCGTGTTCTTCTGCCTGGGTGGGACCGAGGCGCTGCTGATGCGCAGCCAGCTCGCGGTGCCCAACAACACCCTGGTCACCTCCGAGCACTACAACCAGCTGCTCACGCTGCACGGGACGACGATGATCTTCCTGTTTGTGGTTCCGGTGTGGGCGGGCTTCGGCAACTACTTCGTGCCGCTGATGATCGGGGCCCGGGACATGGCCTTCCCGCGGCTGAACGCGCTGTCGTTCTGGCTGCTGGCGTGCGGCGGGATCGTCTTCTACGCCACCCTGTTCTGGCACCCGCCCGACGCCGGCTGGTGGAGCTACCCGCCGCTGTCGGAGTCGCTGTACTCGCCGAGCGGTGGTCAGGACGCGTGGATCTTCCTCATCCACATCACCGGCATCTCCTCGCTGGTGGGCGCGATCAACTTCTACGTGACGATCGTCAACATGCGCGCGCCGGGCATGAGCTGGAACCGCCTGCCGCTGTTCATCTGGTCGATGCTCGTGTACGCGATCCTGCTGATCATCGCGCTGCCGGTGATCGCCGCCGCGGTGACGATGCTCCTCACCGATCGCCACTTCGGCACCCACTTCTTCGATCCGACGACCCACGGCTCTCCGGTGCTGTGGCAGCACCTGTTCTGGTTCTTCGGGCACCCGGAGGTGTACATCATGATCCTGCCCGGGTTCGGGGTCATGTCCGAGGTCATCCCCGTCTTCTCGCGCAAGCCGATCTTCGGCTATAAGGCGATCGCGGCGGCGACGGCGGTGATCGCGT